>CAZELC010000042.1:0-13505 GCA_964512865.1 uncultured Bacteroidales bacterium | reverse complement strand
CATTTGCAAGCCTCCGCCATTCTATCTAGCCAATGCCAAACTAGCCAATACACAGTGAAATATTGTTTTAATAAATTTGCTGACACTTAAAAAATAAAAAACACTCGCATGCAAGTCGGCTAAAAAGAAAAAGTAAAAGGACAATGACAATGACACAGAAACTGAACAATAACAATGGTTTACAAAACCGGAAGACAGAACATCAGCAGGTAGCAGGTGATATATTTTATTGCCGAGAAAGTGCGGGTTTCAGCGTTTGTGTATCAAATAAAATTTCGTGTAACTTACCAAGTCGATGCTTATAAGTCGCCAACTTCTTGTATCTTCCCATGTTCTTTTAACCCAAATTACGCAATAGGATTTTTTCTATTGCGTAGCATTAGGTAAATTTGCATCATGGAATTCGAGATAAGTTATACCAACAAAGAGATAACGCCATGGGGCGGAATGGTTCTTTTGAAGCAAATGCTGAAGAAAATAGGGTTTAAACAAGTAATATCAACCTGCCCTGATTTACCAAATCCAAAATCAAATAGAGGATATTCTGCAGCAACAATAGTTGAAAGTTTTTTAGTAAGCATATGGAGTGGTGCAAATCGTTTTTTACACACTGAGGTAACTCGTCATGACAAAACATTGGGGGAAATATTTGAGTGGAAACAAGCCCCTGCGCAAGATACGTTCAAGCGATTTTTTGGCAAGTTCACTCAGGCAATGAATCAAAGGGTTAGTAATCATTTTTATACATGGATGTTTGATAATGTTAAATTCGACAATTATACCTTAGATTGTGATTCCTCTGTAATGACCAGATATGGCTATCAAGAGGGAGCAAAGAAAGGATACAACCCACAAAAACGAGGCAGAGCTTCTCATCACCCAATAATGGCTTTTGTATCAGATGTGAAAATGGTAGCAAATTTTTGGTTAAGAAGCGGCAATACTTCATCAGGAGAAGGATTTGTAGCTTTTCTAGAAGATACATTTCAAAAACTTAAAAATAAAACCATTAGTTTATTACGATTGGATAGCGGGTTTTACTGTAAAGAAATACTTGATTATATAGAACAAAGGGAAAAACCAATAAACTATATTGTTGCTGTTAAGTTTTATGAACCTATACAAAGAATGATTGCAGGAATAAATACATGGCTACCTATAGATGAAGGCATTGAGGTTAGTGAAGCTCAATATCAAAGCCCTTTATGGAAAAAATCCAGAAGAATAGTTTTTGTTCGTCAACGCGTAAAGGAACGTCCAAAGGCATCTGGAAGAACATTGAAGTTATTTAAAGATGAAGAATTTTACAGACAATATCGTTACTCTGCTTATGTTACAAATCTAACATTGCCAGCTGTAGAAATATGGCGACTATACAGAGGAAGAGGCGATGCAGAGAATAGAATAAAAGAACTCAAATATGATTTTGGGTTTGATAGTTTCAATCTGAATGATTTTTATGGAACAGAAGCTGCTCTTACTATGGCAATGGTTGCCTATAATCTTATGGCTTTATTTAGGCAGTTCATTCTTAACTCTAAAACACAACATACTCTTTCAACGTTGAGATATAAGGCTTTTGCAATAGGAGCATATTTTGAAAAAACTAAAAACAAATATGTTCTGAAAATGGCTTTGCATCAAAAAAGAAGGGAATGGTTTACTGGTCTTTGGTATAATACTAATGAAATAAAATTACCTTTAATCTTTTCTAATGCGTAATTTGGGTTTAACCAAATAACCCAAACCCCACAACATCCCCATGGAATTCATCCCGGTACTTTTCCTTCTCTTTCTGGTAATATACGGCATTTGCATAGTTGTTAAGTTTGTGGCTTCGGCTGTATGGGGAAAGGAGCTGTCAGTTAAAAAATATGTTTTGGGATTTTCCAAAGAGAAGTTCATGAACGGCTATGAATACGAAGTTGAAAATATTCTTCAGAACAAATGCAGCTATTACAAAAAACTTACACCGGAGCTACAAGAGGTATTTCTCGAAAGAGTCATTAACTTTATTGAGTATAAAACCTTCAGAACATGCGGAATAAAAAATGTTTACCTCGAGCAGAAGGTGCTTATTTCGGCATCGGCAATACAGCTTACTTTCGGACTTGATTATTATTTGCTTGATAAATTCGTCGATATACTTGTTTATCCTTCAAGTTATCACTCAAGGTTTAAAGATGAGTATCATAAAGGCGAGGTAAATCTTGGCGGACTCATTATCTTATCTTATGATAATTTTCTTGAAGGTAATAATAATGAAACCGACGGCTTGAACCTTGGTTTGCATGAAATGGCTCACGCACTTAAATTCAACGAACTTCTTGATGAACAGGCTGACATCTATTTTAAGGAACATTACCTTATCTGGAAAGAAACTGCCGACAGCGAAATGAAAAGTCTGTATGAGAAAAACAATGGTTTTTTAAGAGATTATTCGCTTACAAATATTAACGAGTTCCTCGCCGTTTGCGCCGAGAACTTCTTCGAACGTCCTGCCCGGTTCCGCGATGAAATGCCCGCACTTTATGAAAAAATGGTTGTCCTTTTAAATCAGGATCCTTTGCATGAAACCAATATTGTTGTTCCTGTACAAACAGAGCCGGCGCCGCAATTCGAATTCGATCCTGATAATGCAAACCTCGAATTTGAATCTTCTTTTCAATTGATCGACTTGGTGAAGAAAGTAATTGCGTTTCTTATCATCTCATTTTACTTGGTAATTGTACTTCCGTTAACATTAAAAATAATAGTAACTATTGCGTTTGCGCTTACTGTCATGTATTTTTTATCTTCTTCGAAAAAGATACTCATTTATGATAATTGCGTTGTGGTAAAGCCGGTTTTAAGCATTTTTAGCAAACCGGATATTTATGGTTTCGAAAGCATTGCTTTTGTAGATTTGAGAAGTCAGCATAAACAAGAGGTTTCAATAAAATATTATGTTGAAAGACTGATAAAATACAAGACCTACAAGATAAGTTTTGATGAATTCAACCGCAATCAGTTTATTTACAGATTAAGCGAACATAAAATAAAAGTTTACGCCCTCAAAGAAGAATTACCCGACTATCAGGAGTTGGTAAAGTAGGGGATTATTTCTCTGTGTAGGTCTGTGTAAGAAATGGTACTTGCATTTTTTATTTCACACCTGCCTGCATACCTACGGTATGTAAACCGATAGGCTGGGGGAACCACGGAGAACTTTCGTCTAAAGCTTGGTTTGATTGAGATACACTGAGTTTTTACTTTGCGCCTTTGCGTCTCTGCGGTGAAGATAAATGGTAAATACTATTTTTTATTTCACAGAGCAACTCCGTGTAAAAAAAAGTTTCAATTCAAACTAACTCAATAACTCAGAACCCCAAACATGTTTCAAGATAATGCCTCTTTATCCCGAATACATTCTTAAG
This sequence comes from uncultured Bacteroidales bacterium, assembly GCA_964512865.1. GTDB lineage: Bacteria > Bacteroidota > Bacteroidia > Bacteroidales > CAIWKO01 > CAZELC01. Next base: position 10,089 of record CAZELC010000042.1, on the reverse strand, counting down.
CTCGTGTATATGCTCCTTTATGGCTTCCTTATCGGGATGGCGCTCTTTTACACCTGCAATTAAAAGGTTTTTAGAAGTATGTTCCTGAGATATAAACTCAAATACTTTTGTCTTATATCCATAAGCTTCCATAATCATTGCCCGTATTGAGTCCGTAAGTATCTCAGCCTGACGCTCAAACAGTATTCCGTGCTTTGTAATATTTGTGATTACAGCTTTTGGTTTCATCTCTTTTCTGACCTGCTTATGACAACAAGGCGCACAAATAATAATCTTCGCTCCGGTTTCGATTCCTTTTGCAATAGCATCATCGGTTGCGGTATCGCAGGCATGCAAAGCAATAAGAATATCAACATTCGTCAGTTTTGTATCTCCGATTGAGCCTTCCTTAAAGCTAAGATTCTTAAAATTTGCTTTTAAGGCGATAATGTTTGATAAATCTGCAAGTTCCTTTCTTATCTCAACTCCGGTGATATCAGCATCAAGTTTCAGATGGTTTACAAAATGATCATAAAGTGCAAAGGTAAGATATCCTTTCCCCGAACCCATATCATAAACACTGAATTGCTCAGGCAGGGCAGCCGTTTTAACTATGCTCTCAACAATTTCCACATATTTATTTATCTGTTTGAATTTGTCGTTCATATCGAGCTTTACTTTTCCGTCTGTTGTTGTAATTCCAAGTTAGCGCAGATAAATATTGTTTTTGGGACTGATAAGATACTTTTTGGATTGGTCGTGTTCTAATGAAGCTATTCTTATATCATCATGTGTTTTTCTGGAGATTTTATAATTGTTATTTCTTTCGATAAGGAAAATGTCTTCTTCGGTTGTGAAAATATCCGCCTGAGAGAAATCGTTTTCAAGCATATTTACGATAAGCTCCAGACCTTCGTCAATAGGGTAGTTCTTTGTAATGTCCTTAGTGGGATATCTGTTTACAAATGAAAGCATGAGTTTATTCTTTATAACAGCAGCTTTGATATGCACGTTCTTAACTTCTGCGGACTTATTTCTTTTATTGCTTAAAATTACTCTTACAAGTTTGTTGTTATTCAGATTTTCATTAAGAATACCAAGAAAATCATTTATCTCTTTCTTCGCCATTTTTATAGAAGTTTATTATTATCTATTGAGTGTCAAATGTAGTTTTTTTTATGGAAAGTTATGTCATGTTTTATTTCACGGAGTCTTGCTTTCTCTCTGTAAAAAAGCATTATATAACCACTACATTTTTTCGTAAAAAAAACGCGGTAATATCTTTAACAAAAAAGCCAGAATAAGATACCTTTTCGTAATATAAGCCACCTTTTTCTTTCTTCTTATCGCAGAATATATTTGACGTGCAGCTTTAGCCGGAGAAGCAACCCAGAACTTCCCATCGCCTTTAGCCATATCAGTATCAACAAAACCGGGACGAATATCAGAAACAATTATAGGCAATTTAAGGTTTTTAGCTTTCTGTCGTAGTCCTTCCATATAATTTATCTGATAAGCTTTTGAAGCATTATATGCCGGCGCTGCTCTGTTTCCCCGGAGACCGGCCACTGAGCTTATTACAACAAAATGTCCGGATTTATTTCCTCTGAAATAATTGAAAGCCCAGTCGGCAATTGCCGTAAAACCGCTTACATTAGTGTCAATGGTCATCTTTTCGATGCTAAAATCCAGATTGTCATTAATATCACCCGTTCCTGAACTGATAATGATAATATCACAGCCGCCAAGCTCACCATTAAGCTCATTAAGATTACCAAACAGGTCTTCTGTTTTTGAAATATCAAATGACTTTACGATAAAACTTTCAGGTTCTCCTGATTTTATCTCATCAAGAAGCTCTTTTCTTCTGCCGGTAATTCCTACTTTGAAGTCATTCTTTGTAAGTATCAAAGCCAGTTCTTTTCCAATTCCTGAACTTGCACCGAGAACAATAGCTTTTTTCATTCTTTGATGATTACATTATTTACTTCCGTAATAATTATGATTTATTTTAATTGAATATTTCTTCTCAAAATTATATTTTTTTATAGAAGTTTAATTATCGGATTACTTAATAATTGTACTAAATGATGATTATTTTTCAGAATAAACTCTACTAATGTTTGCGATGCAGGTTCAACATGACCATAATTGCTTACTTTTGCAGAAATAAATATTCAACATTTGAAATTTACTGAATTTGGCCTGACAGAGGCGATGAATAACGGCCTGGAATCTATGGGCTTTGAAGATGCTACGCTGATACAGCAACAAGCTATACCTTTAATAATAGCAAACAAAGATCTTATTGCATGTGCTCAGACAGGAACAGGAAAAACTGCAGCTTTTCTTTTGCCGGTAATAAACAAACTTGTTCTTGAGCCGTCTGAAAATATCGACACATTGATTGTAGTTCCAACACGCGAACTTGCTTCTCAGATTGATCAGGTTTTGCAGGGTTTTTCTTATTTTACTCCGGTTAGCTCCATCGCAATTTACGGTGGCAATGACGGCACAGCTTTCGAAAGTGAAAGAAAGGCACTTGAAACAAAAGCAAATATTGTCATCGCTACGCCGGGCAGGTTGATTTCACATCTCTCACTTGGCTATGTTGATTTCTCAACCGTTAAGCATTTTATTTTAGATGAAGCTGACCGCATGCTTGATATGGGATTTATTGATGATATAATTAGTATCAGCTCTTATCTTCCTGAAAATAAACAAACATTGATGTTTTCTGCCACAATGCCGCAAAAGATAAGAGAACTGACGAAAAAGCTGTTGAAAAATCCGGCACAAATAAATATCGCAGCATCAAAGCCAGCGGAAGGTGTAGCGCAATCAGCTTATTTTGCAGAAGATAAACAGAAAATAGCTTTAATAAAATCATTACTGAAAGGTAAGGACGAGGTTAGCGTTCTGATATTCACATCAACAAAATCAAAAGCTAAAGACTTGAAAAGTGAACTCATGAAGCTAAATCTTACCGTAAATGCAATACATTCCGATCTCGAGCAAAATGAGAGAGAAGAAGTTTTGCGCAGTTTCCGCAATCACAGATTAAAGGTGCTTGTTGCCACAAATATTCTTTCACGCGGAATTGATATTGATGATATCGGGCTTGTCATTAATTATGATGTTCCAGGCGATGCTGAAGATTATATACATCGTATTGGCAGAACAGCAAGAGCAGAAGCAATAGGAGAAGCAATAACTTTTGTAAACAGAAATGACTTGCAGTCATTAAAAAAGATTGAGAGCTTTCTTGGTTATCAGATACCTAAAAATACTTTGTCTGATGAAATTGCCGCTATTAAAACAGATAAAACTCAGGGTGAGTTTAGAAGGCATAATAAAAGCAATTTCAGGAGAACTAGAAATAACAAGTTCAGAAAATAACCTTACCACTTACTATTATCAAGTAACAGCAAATTTCTTCAATTTTTATAAAAGTTTTCATCCTTATATTCTTAAATAATAATAAGCCATCTGCTAAAAAGATGGGTGTATTATTTTGTTGTTGTTTAATTTTCTGCTTTTAAATTGATATGTCATTGTCCCAGATTCAGTTAATCTTGAAATATTCAGATAAGTAAATTTTAAGCATTTTTTAATAAGCTTTCAATATCTTTTTATTAAAAATGTCGTTACTTAGTCAAATAAAATATAGTTAGTAAAATTATTTGTGCTGTGGAAACAAATTACAACAATGAAGTGAAAGTTCTGAAAAAATTAAGGAAGTTAGTAATGGCTGATATTAGTAATATTAATCAAAAAAAAGGACTTGAAGATGATTATCATGAGCTTGAAGAATGGCTCTATGAATTAGAAGGTGAAATTTCAAAACTGACGAAGAAGAGGGATGATAATTAATAATTACATTATTCAATGATTAGAACTGAAAATACTGAAAATAAAAAGTAATTTTTAATTGTTTATCAGGTGTTTTGATGTTCTGGAATTTTCATTGAATCAGTTTATAGTTGAAACAATATTTAACTTAGATTGTTTTTTTATTAATAATTTTAACATTATAAAGTATATGAATTATGTGGTTTGGAATATTCGTTACTTCATTTTTTCATAAAGCTAAATTGATAATCAATAATCAAATTTATTAAACACAAATAATGTTGAAAGGCAAGCTCCTTCTGGTGGAAGATGAATTAAAAGTGGCTAATTTTATTAAAAAAGGTCTTAATGAGTATGATTATGAAGTTGATATTGCAATTGATGGTATTGAAGGGAAAAACATGGTGCTGTCAATGGATTACGACCTGTTTATTTTAGATGTTAATCTTCCTTTGCTTAATGGGTTTGAATTGTGTAAATTTATAAGGCAGTTTAAAAGCGATAAGCCAATTCTTATGCTTACTGCTTTAGGAAGTATTAATCAAAAGGTCTTGGGATTTGAATCAGGTGCTGATGACTATCTTTTAAAGCCATTTGAGTTTAAAGAATTACTTCTACGTATTAATGCCCTAATTATTCGTTCACAACGAAATCAGAGTCAGGTAAGTAATGAATTAATACATATTGCAGACCTAGAAATAAATAGGGATGCAAAAACTGTTACTAGAGGGAATAAAACTATCGATTTAACTGCAAAAGAATTTGCATTGCTTGAATATCTTGCTATTAATGAAGGCAAAATTGTTTCAAAGGCTGAAATAGCTGAAAATGTTTGGGATGTAATGTTCGATACAAAAACAAATACAGTAGAAGTATATATTAATTTTTTAAGAAAGAAAATTGATGCAAATTTCGATAACAAATTAATTCATACACGTTTTGGGCTAGGGTATACTTTTCTTTCAAACTCCGGCAAATGAAAATCAGAACTAAATTAACACTTAATTCAACAATAATTGTCGCATTAATACTTACAGTGTTTGCAACCAGTGTTTACTATTTCTCGTGTCGTTACAGAGAAAAAAACTTCTACACTCGTCTGTACAACAAAGCTATCAGCACTGTTAGGCTTTATGAGGATATTAAGAAAAATGACATTAAAATTTTGAAGATTATAGACAGTACTACTGTAAATATGCTGTTTAATTCCCATATCTATATTTATAATGATTCCATCAAATTGGTTTATGTAAATAAAGATTCTTTAATTATTACTGATAACGCAGATTTAGTAAGGCAAATCCAGCAAAATGGTAAGATATTCAGCAGAGAGGATAATAATTATCTTGTAGGATTCACGCATATTTATAAGAATAAAAAATATTTTGTAATTGCTACTGCAACAGATTTATATGGCTTCAGCGAATTGACACATCTTAAACAGATACTAATTCTTGGACTGATTCTAAGTTTATGCCTCGTTATAGTTACTACTATAATAATTGCAAAACGTTCATTAAGTCCTATTGATAAAATAATAAAGCAGGTTGAAAGAATCAATGTCTCGATGCTTACACAAAGGGTAAAAGTTAAAAATCAGGATGATGAGATTGGTATAATGGCAGGAAAGTTCAATAAAATGCTTGATAGAATTGAGGAATCATTTAAAACAGAGCGCGATTTTATTTCAAATGCATCTCATGAACTTAGAACTCCTCTTACATCAATAAACGGTGAAATAGAAGTTGCCTTAATAAAAGGAAGGTCGATTGAAGAATATAAAAACACACTTCAATCAATATATTCAGAAATTCAAGACTTAACACTTTTAATTAACGGTTTTCTGCAGCTTGCCGAGTCTGATATCGCAGAATCATCACTGGAATTCTCGAAGGAGAGGATTGATGACATTATTTACCAAGCAAAGGATGAGCTTTTAAAACATAACCCTGATTATATTATTAATATCGGTTTTGAAAGGTCACCTGATGATGAAACTCAGATAACTGTGGATGGAAACAAATATCTGTTAAAGATACTTATAAAGAACCTTATAGATAATTCTTGTAAATTTTCGGAAGACAAAAGATCTATCATTTGGATTGATTTTAATGAAAATTATGCTATTGTCAAATTCAAAGATAATGGTATCGGGATTCCGGAAAAAGAGCTAAGGAAGATTTTCGATCCTCTTTACAGAGCTGAAAATGCAAGACACAAAAAAGGTCACGGAATAGGTCTCTCTATCGTTAAAAAGATAATTCTAATTCACAAAGGTGTTATAACTGTAAAATCTAAACTAAATATTGGCACTACAGTTAAAATACAACTACCATTTAGCTCAAATAAATAGCACTTATTAATTGCTATTTACAAACTAAACAATTTTCAATTAGTGTATTATTAAAACCAATATAAAGTTAATCAGCTAAATCTTATTGTCATGGATGTAAAAATTAAATCAATTCTTATACCTACGGATTTTTCAGAACTTTCCGAAAGTGCTTTATTAGTGGGTCTTGCCATTGCAAGAAGACAAAATGCAGAAATCACATTACTTCATGTACTTGACAGATTCTCCTATCTCCAGCCTAATGAAGCTTTTCTTGCAAGTATTCAGTTTAATGAAGAAATAAAATTAAAAATTGATGAAAAGTTCAGGAATCTAATTGGAGAAATCGAAGAAACAGGCCTCAATGTTAAAAGTAAAATTTTAGAAGGCACTCCATCGTCATGTATTTGCCAATTTGCCCATGATGGCAATTTTAGTATGGTAGTAATGGGCACCTATGGCACTTCGGGCTTAAGTGAATTCTCTTTCGGTTCAGAAGCCTTTCGTGTCGTTAAATATGCATCTTGTCCTGTATTGACAGTGCCAGGAAATTGGCATAAAATTGATTTCGAAAAGGTTTTATTCCCAATCAGGCTGCACACCAAAGCCTTGGAAAAATATACATTTGCAAGGTCAATTATTGAGAAAAATAACTCAGAGCTAATTTTATTAGCACTGGTAGATAAAAATAAACCAGACAATTTAAAGGAAATTTTACTGTTAACGGACCAGTTTAGAAGTCAATTATACAATGAAAATGTAACGTTTCAAACATTACTTTGTCCCTGCGAGAATTTTCCGGAAAAAGTTGTTAATACAGCAGATGAACTCAAAGCTGATCTGATTGTGCTTACAGCAAATCTAGATTATGATTTTAAGGCTTATTTTATTGGACCTTATGTACAGCAAATAGTAAATCACTCAAGTCGTCCAGTTCTATGCATTAAGCCATCCACTAACTAAGTCAAGGAAACTGATAGCTTAGCACTTCCTGCAAAATGTCCAAGATCAGTTAATCTTTATGAAATTTTTTTGCGAGATTAACAACATGTCAAGAATTATCCAATTAAACTAATTAATACAAAATGTGGAATATAACTTTTCAATCAGTAAATTTTAAATCAGGTGCATTACTTGAGGAATTTGCCTGCAAGAAGGTACAGAAGCTTTTCGAACAGGACAGTTCTATTATCAGGGCAGATATTAAGCTTTTTGAATCTTCATCTGGAGGCCAAAATAATCAGTGTTGTGAAATCTACCTCTCAGTCCCTGGCGAAAATCATTTCATCAAGAAAAATAGTGAGAGTTTCGAAAAATCAATTTCTCTTGCAGTGGATTCTTTAAGAAAAGTTTTAGGTAGAAAAAAAACTAAAATAATGATTGATCGCAAGCAAATATAAGTATGGTTAAAAATACATTAATTGCGAAATCTTTCTATACCGTAAGAAAAATTCAAAATATAAAATCAAAATAGAATTATTTTCAAATTTAAAATAACAAAAGAGTGATAAACTAAAAATAGAAAATATGAAAAATTACAAAATTGATAGTGTTCTTTGTCCTGTGGATTTTTCGCTTTTAAATATAAGTGCTTTAAAAGTAGCTACAGCTATATGTAAAAGACAAAACGCAAAATTGACATTAATTCATGTGGTTGATGAAATGTCGTTAATACAGTCTCATAAATCAATCACTTCAATTGAAGAACGCAGAACTGTCTATATTCAACAGTGCCATAATGATTTATTAGTTCTTTTAAAAGAGATATTACCCATATATAGTTTTGAAATTATTACCTTAGTCGAAAAAGGGAACCCTGCTGTTGTAATATCTGATGCGGCTTTAAAATTCAAATATGATCTTATAGTTATGGGGACTCATGGCAATTCAGGTTTTAGCGACAGTTTAGGTTCAACCGCCATAAGTGTTGTTATGAATGCACCTTGTCCGGTACTAACAATACGCGGTGAATGGGATAAGCAATGTTTCGAAAAGATTTTATACCCAATTCGAGTTGACCAGAGAGTTTTCGAGAAATACAATTATTTAGAGCCGATTATTGAAAAAAACAATTCAGAACTTATTATTGTTGGGTTGGCTGATAAAAACGAACCAGAGAAAATAGAAAAAACATTATTTTCTATTGATTTACTCAGAAATATGTGCCAAGAAGAAAAAATCTGCTATTCAACTTTAATTATGCCAACTGCCAGTTTTGAATCGACAATTATTGAAACAATAAACAAGTCAGATGTAGATTTGGTAGTCATTTCATCACATCTTGATTACGATTCAAAAGAAAACTATCTTGGCCCATTTGCACAAAATATTGTTAATAAATCGAGGTGCCCTGTACTTTGCATCAGCCCTTTGCTACATTAGCAATAATAAAATTTTAAAACAAATGGCGATGTAGTATTTAGAGTCTCAAATTTAAGAGTCCATAAATGAGCATAAATCTGAAAAATTTATGGTATTTCTATTCTAATTGAATAAAAATTTAAAAATTGGTAGAAAAAAGTATAATTATTTTAACAATTTTGTTGTGTTTATGAAAAGCAAAATATTCTTTGAGCCCCGCAAATATAATTCTATTGAGCTGTGGAAAAATGTGACTGATGAACAATGGAATTCTGCTAAATGGCAAACCCAAAATACAATCCGAAGTGTTGCAAAGCTAAAACAGGTAATTAAATTAACCTCCTTTCAGGAAAAAGAAATTGAAAGAACATTAATATCCTTAAGACAAGAAGGCAAGGAACCAATGAGAATTACACCTTATTACGCATCACTAATGCAGTCCGACCCTTTTAATCCTGTCATGTTGGAAGGCGAAAAAGCGGAAAATAGGCTCGATCCGATATTCTGGCAAAGTGTGCCAACACCAGCGAATCTTCTCTTTCCTGATACAGGAATCGAAGGCTCTATGTGTGAGGGTTCAAGAAGTTTTGGAGCTGCATATCAGCGTTACCCAAACAGAGTTGCACTATTTGTAGCAGAAAACACAAGTTGTGCATCCTATTGTGTGCATTGCCAAAGAGCAAAATCTCTGGATGGTACTGTTGACGTAAATTTGGCTGAGATAAACAAAGGGCTGTTTTATATCAATGTCAACAATAATATTGATGAAGTGCTTGTTACAGGTGGTGATGCATTGATGATAAGCAAAAAAAGATTACAATATATTTTGGAAGAACTAAGCAAAATAAAGCATATACGTGTAATTAGGCTTGCAACCAGAGTACCTGTGGTCTTGCCAATGGGTATCACAGATGATTTGCTTGTATTGATTAATACTTCGGTCAATAAATACAACAAAGGTGATGATAAGTATGTTTATTTTATGACGCATATTAATCATTATCAGGAAATAACAAAAGATTTATCCATTGCTATAAATAAGATTCGCAATCATGGCTTTACAATTAGAAATCAAACCGTACTTTTAAATCATATAAACGACTATTATAAAACGCTTGCCGAGACATTTAGGAGGATGTTCTGGATTGGTGTTCATCCATATTATTTGCTTCAATGTCACAAGGAAAAAGGTATTGTCCATTTTATAACGCCTATCCAAATAGGTAAAATTTATATGAAACACCTGCAGGGTTGGATATCGGGCATAACAATTCCTCGGTATGCTGCAAATATTGAAGGTGGTGGTGGTAAAGTTTTACTTATGCCATCTGGTCATGACACTCTTAATGATGAAACAGTAATTGATAATAGAATTTCTGAAAGTTATGCCAATGTTATTACATGGGACGGTAAAGAACTTCAGCGGTATGAAGCACTTGGCAGAGCATCAAGAGAAGTTTACAATGATGCTGAAAAAATAATGAATGAATTTATCGGGAGAAAAGGTGTGTTTTTACCAAAAGTGATTATTGTAGATGATAAGGGAAACCATATTGAAACAACAA
>CAZELC010000041.1:0-13546 GCA_964512865.1 uncultured Bacteroidales bacterium | reverse complement strand
TGAATAATTAGACCAGTTGGTGCCAAATTCAAACTCAAGGATAATACCTGTTGCAACACCAATGGCGAAATTGATTCCGAATAATTTCATCCAGAATTTGGTTATTTTTTTCCATTCTTCATTCCCTGTGCTAACATAAATGGATTCCATTATTGCGATAATAAAAGAGAGTCCAAGTGTAAGGGGCACAAAAATCCAATGATAAATGGCAGTAAGTGCAAACTGCGCCCTTGACCAATCAATTAAACTAAGATCAATGTTTTCCATGTTTCATTTATTTTGATTTTGTTAATTGTTCTAATACATAATTACTTTTATCCTGTTTGTTGTCGAATTTGCTATTTAAAAAATTTGGAAAGAAAAAAACCTTCAATATCACAAATATTATAAATAGTTTAACACACATTACAATAAGTACTTTCTTAGCTGTAGAAGACTTTTTGACTGTAATTACAAAGTTTTTAAATAATTCTCGAATCATTTGTTTAAACAATATTTACAGTTTGTTTTATAGAATTTTGCAGCTGATTTTTCTCCAAGTTCTGCAGCTTTCTTAAAATCACTGCACCCCTCGCTTTTCATACCTGCAGATATTTTTGAAAGTCCTCTGTTATAATAGGCATCAGACGAATATGGCTCAAGCTCAATTACCTTAGTGTAATCAGCAATTGCTTTATCATATTGCTGCAGGTCATCATAAATATATGCACGGTTATAATAAGCATCAGTATATCCGGCGTCCAATTCAATTGCTTTCGTGTAATCTTCAATAGCAAGGTTTTGCTTAGCAATTATGTCATAGTCATAAGCTCTGGCATAGAATGCTTTAGCATTTTTATTATTTATTTTAATAATATTATTGTAAACTTCTATTGATTTTGAAAAATCTTCCAAATCATCGTAGAGTCCAGCAAGACTGAAAAGTGCAGTTTCATCAGAAGGGAAAATTTCTAGAAATTTCAATATATCTTTTTCTGCTTCATTAAAATTTGTCAGATACATGTTTGCAATACCTCGCTGATAATATGAAGCATACAGGTCCGGTTTAAGTTCTAATGATTTATTTAAATCAGAAATTGCATTTTTATATTTTCCTATTTTAATGTAAACTCGACCCCTGTTTAGAAATGCGGTTGCATCGTCAGGTTTAAAAGCTAACACCTTCGAATAATCATTAATTGCGTTTTTATCCAAATCTAATTTCTCAAAAGCTATTGCTCTGTTAAAATAACAATCAGCATAATCTGGCTTAATTGCCAAAGCCTTAGAGTAATAATCCACAGCTCCTTTAAAATCACCATTCTGGTATTTTTCAAACCCCTTAATGAAAGTCTCTTCAGCAGATTGCCCTTTTATTCCATTAGAAAAGAAATAAAATAATATTAAAACTATTAAAGAAGTTTTTTTCATAACTAACTTTTTCAAAATTTTCGATAAATATAATATATTTAAGTACCGCTATGTCAATTTAAGTTAATTTTTTTTAAAATGATATAAATTTTAAGTATTATTCTGAAAATTGTATTTTTTTGAGTTTTTATATGGCTTAAAACCAACTATATATAAGAAAACATCACTCATTTGAGTGATATTTTCTTGTTTTTATCATTTTTAGGTTGTATCTTTGCCTGAATTTAAAATATGAATAATATGAAGTCTAAGAAAATAATGGATAGTGTGTATTATAAGGATTTATACAATATCTATCCGGTATCGTTCGATGCATTCCTTAACTGGATGGATGATGACAGTTTTAATCTTTATAAGGATTATGATCTGAAATACAGTGTTATTTTTAAATATCTGGGAAACAGATATGATAAAAGAGATTTTTACTACTTTTTTGATGATCAGGGAATTATTTTAACACCTATTTATCTCAATGGTGGAAATTTCACTTACGTGATAAAGAATGAAAAAGGTGAAGTAATTCTGGAGCCTAAAAATGAAAAGTTTAAAAGTCGGAAAGTTCTTATGTTGAAAGGTGTCGATGAATGTTTCAAAATTCTGGAAAGAAAAATTGGCAAAGGAGAGCTTAAAAAGAAAAAATAATTGCGCCGGCAATTAGTTAATTGTTTCAATAATTTACGGAATACCTTTGTTTTTTTTGTGAAAGCTGATATATTTACCGCAAAATATAAAATCAGTAATCATGAAAATCAAAGGTATTTTTTTTACGCTATTTTTTTCTTTATTAATCCTGACTTGTAATTCTTTGCAGGCACAAAATCAGGAAATATCTGACTCAGGTTGGCCAAAATTGATTTATGACTCCGGAGATAGCATTATACTTTATCAGCCACAGGTAGAAAGCTGGAATGATAATGATCTTATATTTCGTTCAGCAGTAGCTTATATTAAATCGGGCTCAAATGACCAGAAATTCGGAGTAATTACTTTCAGCGCTCAAACGGAGGTTGATAAAGCTAACAATTCGGTTTTTCTTAGTAATTTGCAGGTGAAAAGTCTAAACTTTCCCACTATTAGTGATAATGGGAAAAAGATATCTTATCTAATTCTCGAAAACTTTAAAGGTGAAAATATTGTATCTCTATCGAGATTGCAGTCAGATTTATTGATAAATGAAGAAATCAGTAAACAAACAGTTCCGGTTAAAAATGACCCGCCTCATATATTTGTAAGTTACAGCCCCGCAGTTTTAGTAATTGTTGATGGCGATCCGAGTTTGAAGAAAATTTCAGGCAGTAATTATTTAAAAGTTATTAATAGTTCTGCTTTTATTCTTAATAATTCTTTAGATGGCAGCTTCAATATTTCATTATTCGGCGAGTGGTTCAAGGCTGCAAAAATTTCAGGAACATGGAGTTTAAATGTTGATGGGACAAAGGATTTGGATAAGCTGTTGGCGGATTATTCAGTAAAAGATAGTACATTACAATTGTTAAATCCGCCCGCTGATGACATAAAGAACTATATTTCAAAAGGAAAACAACCGAAAATTTTTGTGTCAACAATACCTGCTGAACTAATATTATTTGAAGGGCAACCGCAATACACTCTAATTGATGGCACTGGTCTTCTCTATGCTTCAAATACAAAAGCTGATGTTTTCAAAAATACCGTTGACAATCTTTCATATATTTTGATTTCAGGAAGGTGGTTTTCATCTGTTGACTTGAAGAGCCAGTGGAATTTTGTAGATCAGAAAAATTTACCTGCTGATTTTGCTAAAATTCCTGAAAACAGCCCAAAATCAAATGTTCTTGTTTCAGTTCCTGGTTCACCCCAATCTAAAGAAGCTGTTATTTCAAATCAAATTCCGCAAACTGCAAAAGTTAAACGTGAAAAAATCGATATTGATCCTGTTTATGATGGAACTCCTCAATACAAATCTGTTGATGGAACTAATATGGAATATATTGTGAATACTCCGACTCCTGTAATTAAAATTAATGGTCAGTATTATATTGTAAAAGATGGAATTTGGTATTATTCTGACGTTTATTCAGGTCCATGGTTTGTCGCTTTTGAAGTTCCGGTTGAAATATATTCAATGCCTCCAAGTTGTCCTTTATATTATGTAACTTATGTGAGAATTTATGATTATGATGACGATTTTGTGTATTGTGGTTATACTCCGGGTTATTATGGATGTTATGTTTCTCCATGGAATGTTGTGGTTTATGGAACAGGTTGGCGTTATAACCCATGGATGGGAAGTTGTTGGTTTGGTCCACCTATGACTTTTGGTTTTGGAGTTAGTTTTAACTGGTCGATGAATAGTGGGTTTTATGTTAATTATGGATGGGGAATGCCACATCCTCCATTTTTTCACCCTTGGTTTGGCCCAGCAGCTTATGGACCAAGAAGGAATTATTACAGTCCTGTTAACCACATGAATGCCTACTCAAATGGGAGAAATGTAGTTCCCTCCAATTCAAGATTTGTAAATCCTGGTCAAAATGGAAAGATACCCGTTAACGGCAATAAACCTGGAATAAATGAACAAAATAAATCGACATTTAATAATATTAACAAACCTAATAATGTTTATGCAGGAAAAGATGGTAATGTTTACAGACCGGCATTTGAAAATAAAACAAGTGTAAACCCTCAAAATCAAACTAACGAAAACCGTAACCTTCCGCAAAACGGTGCTATTAAAACAAATCCTGGAAACTGGCAGGTTAATGATGGAAAAAACTGGCAACAGTTTAATAAAACCTCTGATAATGCTCAATTTCATCAAAATCAAGTGACCAATTTAAATAATAGCTTTAATTCGAGGTCAATGGGAGAGGTCAGGACAAATAACTTCAATCAGAGTTTTCATGGCGGTGGGAATTTTGGTGGTGCTCATCCAGGCGGAGGTGGCTTCAGGAGGTAAAAAAAGGCTGTCTCAAATTTTCATATTTCTCCATTTTTAGCTGCTAATTCGTGTGATAGATTTTGCGAAGTTGAAACACAGAATATTCAAATATCAGCTTAATAAGTAATTTGGAGGTAATATTATAATTTGAGATAGCCCGGTTAAATTATTAATTCAAAAGCAGAATTTTTTACTTTTACTATTATATTTCCAGATATAAAGTTCCAGATTGCCCATTCTTTTCCCAGTCAACCTTACATCTTGTAGGGCAATTTGAACCTGTAACCGGTTGATTATTGTCATCGTATCCGAAAGTTACTGTTGCTTTTTTGCCATCACTTGGTATCTGATAAATTTTTACACCTGAACACGGATCCCAACCGCATGCTTGCCTGTGGATAACAGACTGTGTGATTTGTGTATAAAATGCTTCTCCATGTCTGTTTGTTCCCCAAACCACAAGATTGCTGAAACCGTCGGCATTACCAAATCCTTCCGTTGTCATTGTCAAATCACCTGGTGTTCCTGTAAAAGTTCTTTGCCTTGAAATACTCCATGTTTTAGTAGAATTATCATCAAATGTTGCAGTAATATTTCCTGTGATTTTGTGTACAATTGAATTCACGCCATTACCTAATTGTGAAATAAGACCACCACTAACATTTTCATATATTTTTTGACCGTTCAAAGTCATTGCTTTATTGTTTGAAACTTTTGTAACCCTTAAGTTAACTAGTGTTACATAAACTTTTGTCCCTGCTGTTGACCAATGATCATTGACGTTTTTCCTGACCTCAATCTGGCCGGTTCTTATTCTGTTACCATTACAGTTTAGTCCATTATAAGTTATATAGTAAGTCATCGTGTCATTAACTACTGCCGAAGAATCAAGCGTTGCATTACAAGGAGCCCAGTCCATTTCTTTTTGACCATTTTTTGAAATTACATCATTTGCATCATTCATTGCATCGTTATCAGCATTGTTAAGTGCGGTTTCATCACTTACAAGCTGTTGGAGAGATGTGGAATCTACCGAATTGTCTTTGTTTTTATCTTTTTTGCAACCGGTAATTACCATCGATAATACTGCAAATAGTATTACGCTGAATCTGATAAGGTTTTTTGTTTTCATAATTAATGTTTTTAATTTATTGATAAATAAGTTTATTTACTAGTAATACACACAAGTTTAAATTTACCCTAAAAAAAAATAACTTTTTTTAAATATTTTTTTAATGCATTGAAAATCATTAATATAAAAACTGATTTTATGATACAATAATTGATACTGAAGTTACAGAGCAAACGCTAAAAAAACCAATTGCTCCAGTTGATAAATTTGTAGGTAAATTAGCCGGAGCTGAGTCAAATAGTCCACCTTTCCAATTAGTTTCTAATAATAGAGCTCTTATGAATGAAGCATTTTCAGATGTAAGTGAGTATCTTCTCTCAGTTATCTTGGTTCCTGCAGGAAAACTGACCTTTTCTAGTTCGGGAGCAAAAATTTGAGTAACATCTATACTCGGCAATGTATAATAATACAGTTTAGCTTTGCAGATATCTGAATTTACTTCTTCATATCCCTGAACTCCCGACCAATCAATAAGTATCTCATACATAGCAGATTTTTGAGGATTATAAGCGTTTGCCACCCAAGAAATCTTGAATAGATTATCATTGTTGTTTTTTGAATATCTAAGCGTTTTAAAATACGAACCGGGTGCCATAGAGGCAGTTGCTGAATATGTTTTTTCTCCAGATTTTATTAACAAGAAGTACGTTTTACCACTGCTTGCGGCAAAATTGCTTTTTGTACTGTAACATCCAGACTTTATTGGTTGCTCTGTGAGCGTATATACTGAATCGCCATCACTAATAGTGACAATTGCATCAGTAACAGCCTCGGAAGATTCATTTATATTTAAAACAGGTTTTGATATCTTGATAATATGTGATTTTGTTTCGTCTGTCAGCATACCATCAACAACAATAAAATCATAGTTACCTTCTTTCAACTTCCATTCTATTTGTTTCTGGCAGGAAATTGCCGATAACATAAGAATAATGTATAGAATGAATTTTCTCATCAGAATTTGAATTTGTAATTAATTGACGGAATTATTCCTGCAACGTACATTTTAGTTGGAATGAGTTCATAATTTCCGTTTAAGTCAGCAGGCACAACAAATTTCCCGTTATCATCCATTATTTTATTGAAATTAACTGATATAGGGTTGTTCCTGGCATAAGCATTATAAACTGTAAGCATTATGCTGTGCTGAAAACGTCTTTCCGGTTTGTTTATTCTATAGGTTACTGAAAAATCTAATCTGTGATAATCAGGAAGCCTGTCATTATTTTTGTTCGCATATATAGGAATCGTGTAACCATTATAATAATAAAAAGCGACGGGAGTTGTTATAGCATTACCTGTCATGTAAATCCAACTTGCCGAGAATAGCCATCTTTTTAAATTATAACTTAAATTTATGTTAAAGTTATTCGGACTATCATAAGATGCCGGATAAATATCATTATTATTTATGCCATTAATCTTCAATAAAGCTCTTGAATAAGTATAACTTAACCATCCGGTGAAATTTCCCATTGTTTTTGCTAACATCAGCTCAATTCCGTATGACCAACCTTTTCCAAATCTAAGTTCACCCTCAAGCTGTGGGTTGTAAAGCATATCAGCATGATCTTTATAATCAATAATATTATAAAGTTGCTTATAAAATAACTCAGCAGAAAAATTAAGCTTTGATTTCAAAAAGTTCTCAAAATACCCGATAGAAAACTGATCGGCTATCTGAGGTTTTATATTTGGACCACAAGGAGCCCAAACTTCAAGAGAAGTGAATGGACTGACTGAATTTGAAAGCACCTGAATGAACTGAGTTGATCTGCTATATCCGGCCTGCAGTGAGATACCTTTGTTAATGATAAATTTTATGCTAAATCTTGGTTCAGGACTTAAGTGTGTAAAATATAATTTATTTCTGGAGTAATCATTTGTATCGGATACCTGAAATTCACTGTTGAACTTATAAACTGTTGTAGGCCCGAAGTTCTGCCAAACAGGAATTCTTAAACCATAATTAAGTATAATTTTATCACCGATAATTTGCTGATTGCTGATATATAAATCATACTCCATTGATGTATATTTTGGAATTGCAGGAGCTTTTTTTTGAATTGTTGTGTCTGAAAAATTTACATTACCTGGATTTGAAGCAAACCTGCTTATATTTATTCCTGCTTTTATAGTATTGTTTGGGTTAAGATAATAGTTAAAATCGCTTTTTAATGCGATATTGCAAATTGAAGATTTCCAATAATCATCTAATTCTTTTGAAATAAAAAGAAAATAGTTGTATCGGCTATAATAAACAGTAGTGTTTGAAAATAATTTAGAGTTATAAATATGATTCCATCTTAAGCTGCCAAGTATATTATTCCATTTAATGCCGAAAGTATTGTAAGTTGAAGCCGATATCCTACTGAAATCATCTTGTCCGCCATAGAGACTAATAAACAGACGATTGTTTTCATTTAACCTGAAATTCATTTTAATATTAACATCAAAAAAGTTTATTTTAAATGAACGTTCAGTAATTTTTGATGACATAAGCCAATTCAGGTTAGAATTTCTTGCGCTGATAAAAAAGGATGCTTTATCTTTTTTAAAAGGACCTTCAAAAGAAAGATTTGAGGTATAGGGCCCAATATTACCACCGAACCCAATTTTTTTCATATTTCCTTCTTTAACTTTTATATCAATTATTGAAGAAAGTTTTCCTCCGAATCCGGCCGGGAAATCTCCTTTATAAACATCTGCATTATTTATGGCATCAGGGGCAAGTGCCGAGAAAAAACCAAAAAGATGAGTTGGATTAAAAATAGGCGTATCATCAACTAAAATCAGGTTTTGATCTCTATTCCCGCCTCTCACGTAATATAAAGTGGAGCCGTCACCGTATGTTTTAATTCCAGGAACAAGCTGCAATGCTTTCAAAATATCAGGCTCCCCGGCAAACCCAGGTAAAAATGCCAGAGTCTTCTGGTTGAATTTCATTTCCCCAATTTGGGATTTAGCTGATTCCGGAATATTGCCGGCTGAAATTTCAACTTCTTTGATAACAGTTTTAATGGCATCTAATTCAATTGAAAGTTTCTCATTTTCTTTAATTATGAGTTCCTGTTGAATAGTTTTATAGCCGATAAAAGAAAAAGTAAGGATATATTGCCCATCAGGTATTGTAAGAGAATAAAATCCATAAGCATTTGTAGCTGTTCCAAAATTTGTTCCTTTGGCATAAATGTAAGCTCCGATCAAAGCTTCTCCCGTTGTTTTATCCTTAAGATAACCACTTAAAGTATGTAAGTTCTCTTTTGTTGAAGCGGAGTTCTGATTATCGATGCCTTCAGCTTTGCTGTTTTTTTTAGCTTTAAGAATTACCTGATTCTCAACAATAGAGTATTCAATACCATTTTTAATAAACAAATCTGAAAAAATTTCTCTTAATGATTTATTTTTTGCTTTATATGAAATTTTTTTGTTTACCGGAATTGATTGCGGGCTGTAAGAAAAATTAATATTTGTCAGGTTAGATATCGCATTTATAGCATCTTCAATGGAACCTTGTTTTATTTTCAAACTAATTTTTTTATCAAGATTTTGAGATAATGAAGTCAAAGCTGTAGACAAAATGAAAATCAATAAAATGGTTTTTCTGACCAATTTTCGTGTATAAAATAATTGATTTGATAAATTATTTACGACCATTACCGGATAATTCAATTGTAGAGCCTGATTTTACTATGTTTAAATCAAGTGTTTCTTTGATTACATTCAAAACAGCATCGAGTGATTGATTTTCAAATGTTGCAGTAAGCCTGCAATTATCCAATTTCCTATCTGTTATTACAATATTGGATTTATAAACTTTATTTAATGAATTGACGATATAGTTTAGAGAAGAGTTATTAAATATCAATTTTTTAGTTTTCCAAGAAATATAGTTTTCGTTTTCATTCTTGGATTTAGATATTTTATTTTTCATTGTTGAAACCTCTACTTTATCTCCAGGTGTCATGATTACTTTTTCAGAAGGTCGGCTGCTGTAATAAACTGCTACTTTTCCTTCAGTAAGAATTACCTCAATATTATCATTTTCAGCATTCGTATTAACGTAAAATGATGTTCCCAGAACTGCTATCCTTACATCACCGGCTGATATAATAAAAGGTTTATTTTTGTCAGGCGTAACTTCGAAATATGCTTCACCATTAAGTTTTAATGTTCGTTCACTTGCTGCAAATTTATTTGGATAATGAATGGTCGTATTTGAATTAAGTGTAATTTTTGTACCGTCGGGAAGTGTCGTCTCAACAGCACTCATTTGTGCTGTTATTACTTTATCTGATGGTTTTGTGAAAAATTTATAAACCAGAACTGATGAAAATGCCACTAAAGCAGCAATTGCTGCGTATTTAAGCACTCTCATATAAACACTTTTGTTTCGGTCTACTTCAGGTTTAAAATTTATTATTTTTTTGCCGGTTTTTGTTTTAAATGACAACCATTCTTTTTCCACATCAACAACTTTTTCTATTTTCTGTTTTTCAATGATATGCCAGGTTTTAATGTATTGGTCGAAGAGCTCCTGATTTTTTATGTCAGATTTCAACCAGTCATTAAGAATTGAAATATCTTCCTTACCGGCTTCTCCAGCGAGATATCTGGTAATCAGATCGACATAATATGTGCTGTTGTTTTCCATTTTTTATTTCTGCTCAAGAATAATACACATAACTTTAATTTTACCCTATTAAAAAAACAAAATTTTTTTAAAAAAAATCATTAAATAATATAATTATCAAAATACCAATATAATGTATAAGATGTTCTTTCATGTGTTTTAATGCAAGACTCATGTGAAACTCAACTGTTTTTATTGAAATGTTAAGTTGTTTGGCTATATCTTTATATTTTAAGTTTTCGAATCTGTTAAGTAAAAATATCTTTTGGCTTTTTTCGGGCAACTTTCTTATTGCCTCGTCAATTTTATTTTTAAGTTCATCAACAATAATTATATCTCCTGTGCTATTCCCGGAAAAAGGTATTAGGTTTTCAAAGCAAAGAATTTCTCTGTCAAATTTATTGTTGTCACGTAAATAATTAAGACTTTTATTGACAATTGTAGACTTCAGATATGATAAAACAGATTTTTCACTGTCAATGGATTCTCTTTTTTCCCATAAAGCAATAAATGATTCCTGAACAATTTCTTTTGAAGTATCAAGGTCTTTCAGGTATGTCTGCGCTAAAAAACAAAGTTCCTTGAAATTGCTTTTAAAAAGCTTTTCAAAGTCAGATTCATTTAAAGTTCCCTTTTTGTTTATGTTTATATCAACCAAAACTGCTGCAAATTAATCTGCAAATATATATAAGTTGAAGTTTAAAATCTTATTTACTGATAATTATCGTGAAATGATAATTTTTTTATTTATAGTTTTTTTGTCGGTAATTAGCTTTACAAAATAAATTCCGGTGGCCAGCGATGAAAGATCGATAGTAAATAAACCGGAGTTTTGAGTTATTGATTTTTTTTCAAAAACTCTTTTTCCCATAAAATCAAAAATATAAAGAGATGCCTTATCAATATTTGGAATGGCAATATCAATATTGAAAACTCCATTTCCCGGATTTGGAAAAATATCCATAAATAATTGTTCTTTTTCTATTTCCTCATTATTTAATGTATATCCAACAGTAAACTTATAAAATATTTCTGATCCGAAATCACCACCAAAATTTTTGGCAATACCACCTGAAGTTTTCTTAATTCTGAAATAACCAGAGCCATCACTATTTGCCCAGAAATTAAGACCATCGTCATCATAATCAATGAGTCGAAGGTAATAGCAACCCATTGGCAAATCAACAGTATCACGGTAATAAGTATTAGCTGTAAAACTATTACGGTTTATGATAGTATTTCCGTTATCATCTGTAAGTGAATATTCGTTTTCGGCAGGGTATGAATTTGACTTGAACTCAAATACAAGCCCGGAAGGTAATTCGGGAGTAACAGATATTTTTTGTCTTATAGTATTATTATACTGATATTCATCTGTATGATTATTTGGGTTAGAAACTGTGGCATAGAATACTTTATCGCCAATGTTCCAGTCAATCTTTCCAAGTTTGACATCGGCAGTGTCCATAAAAGCAAGTTTCCCTGTCCATGTATAATTACTTGAAACAGCTCCATCAAGACCGTATGTGATATCTAAACTCCGGAGTGTGTCTTTTCCGGTATTTTGTATCACAACAACCGGGAAATTGCAGATCGGATTTATACGGCTGTATCTCTGTTCTTTAGAAGGTGATTTGATATCATAAATGGCTGCGTCGTTTACAAAATTTGGTGAAGAATAACTGATCAGTTGTGTTTCAATAACATAAGTTGGTACCGAGCCTTGACCGTTCCAGTTATAAGGATCAATATTATAATCTAAAGTTACAGAATCACCCGGACTAACATAAGGTGTAAGTTCAAAATTAAATGTAGGTACATCATCACCAGGGCACCAGTTTGCTCTACTATAAACCCATGTTCCTCCTTGCGGATAAACCGGATTTCTTCCACAGTCTTCTTTCCAAACTAATTTTTTGAAACGCTCAACTCCGTTAACTGTAATAATATGATTTTTAGCACAAAACTCTGAACAATTTTCATTTCCTCCAAACCCATGTCCGGTGGGACGCATCTTAATCCTTGTATTTATTGCATTTTCTGGTATTTTTATTTTTATTGGCTTGAGAAAGTTCTCAATTTCAGAGTTATAAGCAGGATAACCTCTCCATAGATTTTTTATGGCAATAGGGTCACGAGGTGGGGTTCCTTCAATCAAATCAAACGATATATCAAGCAATTCCTGCCAATTCCCTGCTGAAAGATGAACAGAATCTTTTAGTAACATCCTGTAATCGCTCACATCAAAAACCCATTTAAATCCATTACCAAGACTTAACCCGTTTCCATAAGGCGTAATATATCTACCAAGTTCATAAGGATTTATAATTTCAAAATGATCGCTGTAATAATAATTTAACTTTAAGCGGATAAGAGAATCAGGCGGCACTGATATTGAATCAATTGCAATTCCATGTTCATCATAAGCATAATTATTGAAATAGGTTGGCCAAACAGTTATTGTATCAGAAGGTGTAAGTGGATTTAACGAATCACTAAAAAAAACTATTTGAAAGGGTTGTTTTTGAACTGAGTCGACAGTTATTAATGTATCAATATGTGAAATGAAATTTCCCTGCTCAAAAATTATATTTGGTCTAAGGTTTCCGGAAACGAGATTTTTATAAATGTCTTTCCCATTGGTGTGTGTATATACCGGCGGTCCTGAAAGTATCCCTTTGTGGTTGTTATTGCTTGAGTCAGTTACAAATACCGACAAATTATCATCAAAAGTATAATTTAAAATAAGATGTGAATATATTGGATTAGAAGGATTAAAATCAGAATACATTAGGCTTTTAATAGTGGAAGAATCCAGTTCTTTATTCCAAATCGTAAAGTTATCAATTGAACCATCGTAATTATATGTGCCGTTAGAGAAGGAACCAATTTTAAAATTCCTGATATCTTTCATAAGTTTTGTTTTTGCTGAACCTGAGTACCAGAGATGACCGTTGAGGTATATTTTCATCACTCCTGAAACAGCATTTTTTGTAAATGCCCAGTGGCGCCAGTTCCCTTTATAATCAGATGCATCTGCTGATTTTGAAATTCGGTCATAATTTCCGCCGGTATTACCAGCATCCCAGTAAACGGTTCCATCTGACCATGGAATATGTGTATTTAATACTCTGTTTCCGGCAGAGTCAGAAGCTTCAAAAGTTGATTGATTTTGTGGTTGAAATTCAGGGTTTCCGAATTGCCAGAATGAAACCGTGATAGAACTATCAATTGCAGCAAATGCTTCGCTTGGAACTGCAACATAATCAGCACCTTTAAAAAACAGAGAGTAATTATTATCGGTAGAAGTAAGTACAGATTTATATGAAGTGATATCTGAATAAACACTAATTGGAGTTCCTACTATTTCGCTGGTAAACGATAAATCAATAGCAATATTAGAACTCCCGTCCCAGTAAAATGGCGTTGTAAAATTTATTGTTTTCCATCC
>CAZELC010000040.1:0-13622 GCA_964512865.1 uncultured Bacteroidales bacterium | reverse complement strand
GGGAGCGTTATTGTGATTTCAGCAGCTAATTTTGCATCTGCAATATTGATAGAAGCGGGATTGAGCTTCCTTGGTATTGGTGTGCAGCCACCAATGCCATCATGGGGAACAATGATAAAAGAACATTACGCATATATAATTCTCGATGCAGCTTATCTTGCCATAATTCCGGGGTTAGCAATAATGATAACCGTTCTTGCTTTTATGCTGATTGGTAATGCTTTGCGCGATGCTTTTGATGTAAAAATTGAAATAACATAAAACTTATTAAAATGAAATCTACTAGTTTTTTCATGAAAAAGAATCATTTTTTTACTCTTCCGCTGAAGGTTTTTATTATTGCATGTTTGACATATTTCAGTGGAAATATTTGTTTCGCACAAGATAAAAATTTAAACCAGCTAGAATGTAATAAAGAAATCGCAAGAATAGCAGTACATTCGTTGGCTACTGGCTTTGCAGGCATAATTCCAAACGCTTCCGATGATGAAAGCAGAGCTGAAATTTTCCATAACTTCATCAGCAAAATACGATTTTACAATGACAGCTCAGGATATTTTTACGTATATACCATGAACTGTGTTTGTATTGCACATGCTGCACAGAAAGAACTTGAAAATCAGAACCTTTATGATTATAAAGACATAAAAGGGAAATATGTAATCAGAGAACTTAGCGAGGCGGCAAAAAAAGGCGGCGGATTTGTTGAATTTTATTGGGTTAAGCCCGGCACAAAGGAAGAAGTGAAGAAAATAGGTTATGTTGAGCCGATTCCCGGAACATATTATTTTGTTGGGACAGGAGTTTATCTGCCTTGAACTTCTGTTTTTTGTTTTAAAATACAACACCAAAGCTATACCCGAACTGCATAGCCAATATATTATGTATTATTTCCGAATTATATGGAGCACATTTGTGGGGGTGATTAGTCCCTTTTGCTACAACATAAGACTCATGAATATTTTGCTTCCATCCTAAACCGGAAAATATTTCGAAGAAAAAATGATTTATTCTGGTTTTAAATCCTAGCATGAGCATTGCACCATACGAGTAATAATTATCCTGTTGGCGGACATGCATAAAATCATCTTTACTGATTCTATACAAATTAATATCAACAGTAGAATCGGTAAATGCATATTTAAATATAGGTTTAATCCCTAAATAAAAAGATGGAGAGTAGTTTTGCCATCTCTTGGGGAAATAATAGTTAAATTGTGGATTCATAAAAAGCCCTCTTGCGTACCCAAGCGTTCCCGGTCCCCAATCACCTAATAATATTGAAGTCCCACCATGATTTGCAGGATATATATAACCTGCAGTAAAACCAAACCCAAAGGTTTTGGTTCTGTACTCATAAGTAATTCCCGGTTGTTGAAATAAGCATCCAGGAATATTTACTGATATATAATTTCTATAGTTTTTATTTTTTGATAATGAATCAGGGTTTTGTCCACTTAAAGGTGTATACATACTAAACAATGCAACAACAAGAGCAATATTTTTCATGGTTTTATTTTGTATATTTTGCTCAAAAATATACTTATCGAAATAAAAAATCAAGAAAACTTTAGGTTATTTGCTGACTCATTGATCAATCAATGGAAATCATTTTTTCAGGCTTCTGACCTTTATATTATCGTATCCGTCGAAAGCAAACTTATTTGCAATAAAAATTGTTGTTGTAACCGTGATAATTGTTGAAGTGAATATACATAACATTATTAATATCTGATATTTTATTGCAACAGAAGGATCGCTACCGCCAAGAATTTGCCCTGTCATTGTGCCGGGCAAAGATATTAGTCCGATAACTGCCATCTGGGCAATTAGTGGATTAAATGAGCTTTTCAGGGCTTTTTTCATGTAAGGAAGTAGCGCTTCTTTTCTGGTTGCACCTGAAGCAAGAGCGTAATTATATTGTGCCTGACCTTGTATCAATGCATTATAATAAAAATTTAATGCAATAATATTTCGCTCCATACAATTTCCTATTATCATTCCAGTTATTGGGATAAAATATCTGGCATCAAAAAAGTTGTCAAGCCTTATTATTAATCCTAGAAATATTGAATCGGTAAAACAAACTGCTATTAGCAAACCTGAAATTATTGGTAATGAGAACATTTTGAGCCTCAGTCCACTTCTTTTAGTTGTTGTGGCTGTTGCTATGAGTATCATCAGAAAAACCCAAGCAATGTTTATAAATAAATTGTTGATAATGAAGAGATACTGAAGATACAATCCTACAAGAAAAAGTTGAACACCCATTCTTACCGAAGAAATAATAATATCTTTAATCAGGCCTGTTCTGTTATACCACATGAAAAGCAGCGGAACAACCAACAATAGGTATCCTGCAAAAAGATTAATCCAACTTATATCTATCGTTTTCATTTTAAATTTCTATTATACTATCACATCCGGCAGTCCATTCATCGTCATGAGAAGTCGAAATAACAGTAAATTCCTTATTTTGCAGAAATAAATTCATAACTGCTTTTTTAGTAAATGAATCCAATGCGGATGTTGGCTCATCAAGTAAAAATATTTTTCTTTTTAACAAAAGACAACAAATTATAGCAACTCTTTGTTTTTCACCACCTGAAATATCACTCATATTGTTTTTTAAAACAGTTTTGTCAAGAAATAGCATATCTGCAAGCTTATTTATTTCTTCATTTTCGGGTTTATATGCTTTATTATTGTTATAAGTAAAAATATTATTGATGAAATCTATGACCTTATCATTTCCAAAATTTAGATTCTGAGGGAGGAATGCGAAATTTTTTCTTACTTCGGAGATATTAAATTTTGTAACCTGATTTCCATTAAAAAAATATTTCCCGCTTTCACATCTGATAAAACCAAGCAAAAAATTCAGAAGAGAAGTTTTTCCCTTTCCCGACATGCCTTTTATGGCAATTTTATCTCCTTTCTCAATATCAACAGAGAAATTTTCGATAATAGTTTTATCGTCAATCTTAATATTTATATTTTTTAATGATATTATCATAACACCATGCAAAATTATATTATTTATGATAATTATGATTTTAAAGGCATAATTAAAGCTTTGAAAATAAAAAAAATAAAAAAAAATCTTTTTAATTAAATTAATTATTATATTTGTTCCCGAAAATTCCTGTTTTTTAGTTACTCTGTACTAAAATCATCAGCAAATTTATTTTACCTTTTATTGATTTAAAACAAATCTAGTAATTCTTGCAGAATTAATATAAATACTTAAAACTATAACCAAAAATTATATTTTATGGATATTAATGAGCTTAACGGCAAAGAACTATCCGATCTGAAACAAATAGCATCTCAACTAGGTATTGACTTTATGAAAAACGTTACTAAAGAAGAACTTATCAGTAAAATTACTGAACCAATCAGCAAGCCGGATAAACCAATGAAACGCCAGAGAACAAGAATACCGCGCCAGGAAGCACCTGTTGCAGTTGCTGTTCCCGATGATTCAGTATCTCAAAAGCCGGAAATTATCGATAATCAGGAAACGTCGGAAATTAAAGTACAAATTTCTGAAACTCCATTAACTCCGGTAATTAAAAAGGCAAAGGAGAGAAAAATATTTTCAAAAAAACCAAATGTAAATGATATAGACCTGTTTAAAGGAAATGGAGCTGATGAAAAGATTGAAGAAGCTACAGATAAGGAAGTTAAAAAGGATTCTTTTGGCCTGGAGGAAGAAATTGCGAAAGATTTGGATATTTTAAAGGATTCATTTGATGATTTTTTTATAGTGCCTGAAACTGATGAACCTGAAACAAGCCCTGAGCCTGTTCTTGATGAACTTGGAGTTCAGCCGCCTGAAGCTTCTGATATAAATATAGAAACTGAAAAGCTCCCAAAAGAAGAATTTTCTGATGAGGTAAAATTAAATTCTGATGAAAAATCTCCCAAAGATCCATTTTTCCGAAATAAGAATAGGGAAAAGCAAAATGTCGAATTTACTTTTGACTTTGATGGAATAATTTCAAGTGAAGGCGTTCTGGAAATTATGACAGATGGGTATGGCTTTTTAAGATCATCAGATTATAACTATTTAAATTCACCTGATGATATTTATGTATCACAGTCGCAGATTAAACTTTTTGGATTAAAAACCGGCGATACAGTTAAAGGAAGAATTCGTCCGCCAAAGGAAGGTGAAAAATATTTTCCGCTGATTAAAGTTGAGCTTATTAACGGACTTTTACCGGAGCAGGTGCGCGACAGGATAAATTTCGATCATCTTACGCCATTGTTTCCTAACAAAAAATTTAAGTTAACAGGACATCCGCTATGTTCCATTACTACACGAATTATTGATATGTTTACTCCTATTGGCTTTGGCCAGAGAGGATTAATTGTTGCTCAGCCAAAAACTGGTAAAACAGTAATTCTTAAGGAGATTGCAAATGCAATTGCTTATAATCATCCTGAAGCATATCTTATAATTCTTCTCGTTGATGAACGCCCTGAAGAGGTAACTGATATGCAAAGAAGCGTCAATGCGGAAGTAATATCATCTACTTTTGATGAACCGGCTGAAAAGCATGTTAAGATCGCAAACATAGTAATTGAAAAAGCTAAACGTCTTGTAGAGTGTGGACATGATGTTGTTATATTACTTGACTCTATTACACGTTTAGCCAGAGCATATAATACTGTTTCACCTGCATCAGGTAAAGTTTTATCAGGTGGTGTCGAAGCATCTGCTTTGCATAAACCGAAAAAATTCTTTGGTGCCGCCCGTCAGATTGAAAACGGTGGTTCATTGACAATTATTTCTACTGCACTAACTGAAACAGGTTCTAAAATGGACGAAGTTATCTTTGAAGAATTCAAAGGTACAGGCAATATGGAATTGCAGCTTGATCGTAAACTTTCTAATAAAAGAATATTCCCTGCCATTGATATTGTTGCGTCAAGTACACGTAGAGATGATCTGCTTCTTGATAAAGAAACATTACAGCGTATTTGGGTATTACGTAAGCATCTGGCAGATATGAATCCTGTTGAAGCTATGGAATTCCTTCGTGAGAAAATGAAATTTACTCAGACAAACGAAGAGTTTTTGGTGTTTATGAATAGTTAGAAAAAAATAGATAAAAAAAGGCTTTCAGATTTCTGAAAGCCTTTTTTATTTAGGAATATCCTGATTTTAATAAATTACTATCTTTTTATTTTCTCTGAAATTATCTCCGTTAAGTTCTATATTGTAAATCCCTTTAGTAAATGAAGAAAGGTCAAATGTCTTTTTGGATAAAGATGAATTTGAAATATTTTCAGTAAAAACAGTTTTCCCAAGCAGATCGTAAACTTTTATATTCGTAATCTTTGCAGTTCCGAAATCAATATTGATTTTTCCGTTTGTTGGATTCGGGTAAACAGATATTTCGCTGGCTTTTGGATTTTCTATTATTGCCGAACCGTCAATGACATGAATATAGGCAGTTTTAGTTTTAGTTATTGATGTGTCAGGATTTGAGGCGGTAAGAGAAACTTCATAATCGCCAACAGTATTATAAACAATATTTGTCGGATTAATATCTGTGCTTGATGATGGTGTTCCTCCTGCAAAGTTCCACTGACGGTTAAATATATTACCAAGAGATAAATCTGTAAAATTCACAATTCCTCCGACATGTATTGTAAAACTATCGGCTATAAAATCAGGATAAATTGTAATATCATCATGTATTAATCCTAACCACTTCCAGATACCTTCTGTATTAGCATCCTGATTAAATCCGCCTGCCCATCCTGTGTTATAATCAAAAAACTTCAAACATGTGTACTGTACAGAATCATCGATTTGCGTCCAGCTGTAACCGTAATCAAGTGAAAATGCCGAACCGCATTCAATAAGATTTTGAGAAATTCCGGTAGAAATATACATTCCAGTTTTTCCAGGCACGGCTTCAATGTCAGATTTATAATATGTTCCTGTAGGATTAAGAGTTTGCCAAGTTTCTCCTCCATCAGAAGTAATTTTCATTTCAAAATGGGTTATCTGACCTTGTGAGTTTGCAGTTTTATATTCAATTATTCCGTGCAGTGTATCAGTAAAAGTAATATTTGTTACCTCAGCGCAACCTGTGGCAAATTTTGCCCAATGCTGCCCTCTGTCTGTCGATTTAATTACATTGCCTTTATTGGTACCATACCAAATAGTATTTCCAATAACCTCATAATCACCATCACCATTATAACCGAATTCTCCGCTGGCTGCGGATGGAATATTTGCTGCATCAACTCTTGTCCACAGATTGCCACCGTCATTTGTGGTGTAAATTTCATAGGAACCACCATTAGGGTCGCCAAGACAGAATCCATTGTTTGCATCGAAAAAGTGAACAACATTGGGGAAAGCTGCTGTACCAGAGTATACTGCGGTTGGCTGGTTTGTCCATGTTAATCCGCCATCATTTGTTCTGAATATAGCATTACCTCCTGATGTGTTACCATATAGTGCTACAAAAGCAGTATCATAATTTATTGCAAATAATTTCGACATATCCAAACCTGTCGGTAAGCCTGAAATTACTCCTGGTGTCCAGATATTTCCTGTATCTTTTGTTCTTGTAAATTCAAGTACAACAGCACCTTGACCTGAACCATCATAAGCCGAAGCCCATGCAGTAGATTTATTGACAATGGAAATATTCCTTATTCCTCTGTATTGTGCAGTAAAATGTGTTGCCTGTGTCTTCCATGCGCTTGAAGGTGGGCTTTTAACTATTATATAACCGGTCTTTGTTTCTGTATTAGAGTTTGTTCCGTCTGATGCTATGAGTGTAACAGGGAAAGTTCCAGGATTATTATATAAAATATTGGTAGGGTTCTGGTCGTTGCTGGTTGCTGGTGTTCCTCCCGGAAATGACCAGCTCCATGATGTCGGGTTTCCGAAAGACAAATCTGTGAAGTTTATTGAACTTTCTGCAAGAATTACCGTTGTGCTTGCTGAAAAGTCGGCAACAATAGATTTTATTGAATCCTGAGCAATTTTTAATGATTTATATGCATTTATCCTTCCTGCTCCAAGCTGACCAATATATCCGGTATTCAACGGATAAATGTCATCACAGCCAAGTTTGAGAATGTTCTCCAGTTTTTCGGGAGTAAGAGTTGTGTCAACTGATTTAATAAGACCGCAAAGTCCTGCCACAATTGGAGTCGACATTGATGTACCGCTCATTACATCATATTTCCCAGAAACACCATATAATCCTGCCCCGATTTGGCTGGCGTCACTATAAGTTGTTGATAAAACAGTGAATAGAGAAAAACCACCGCTTGGATTTCCCCCCGGAGCACAAACATCAACCTGTGCATTATAGCATGAGAAAGATGACTTGGCATCATTACCATCAGTTGAGGCAACAGAAATAACATGGTCTAAACTTGCAGGATACTGAAGTGTGTCATTTCCATCATTACCTGCAGCCGCAACAAGTACACATCCTTTATTGTAAGCATAGTTGATGATGTTTTGCATTGTTTGCATATACTGAGTTGAACCCCATGACATGCTTATTACATCAGCACCGTTATCTGCCGCCCACATTATTCCTTCATAACCGGCAATAAGGGCACCATCACTATCACGGGCAACTTTCCCGACAATAAGACTAACATTATATCCAATTGAAGCTACTCCAACTCCATTATCTGACTGGGCTCCGACAAGTCCTGAGGTGTGAGTACCATGCGACCATGATAAATCTGCTGTTGGTGGAGTCGTATTTGTGTCATTATCTGCAATATCATATTTTAAAACAATTTTATTTACCAGATCCGGATGTTGAGCCCAAATTGCATTATCAAGTACTGCAACTTTTACATGAGAATAACCTTTTGAAATATTCCATCCTGAATCAGCCTTAATTCTGTCGAGATGCCATTTTGCATTAGCTGAAAAAAAGCCACCACTTACAGTTCCGTAATATGGATCGTTGGGATTATAGAACAATTTGAAAATAGGAGCTTTTTCAGCATATTCTATTTTACTTAGATTTTTTAAGTCTTTAATCAGCTGGTCAACTAAATTGTAATTTGAAAACTCTATAAGAAAAGTTTTCTGAAGCTTTTCATCTTTTGCTTTATAATATGGGACAGAAACTTTGTTTATTGCATATTTCTCCGAAATAGCCTGAAGAAAATCAACACTTTTAATATCTACATTTCCATTGGAGATATTCCCGCCCAGAGTGGAGTTGTCATTGATCTTGAAATAAACTTTACCATCAATGAATTTTGAGTTAACAGTTTGTGACTGTATATTAACAGCAAAAAATAATGCTATCAATACAAAAAATAATTTGTGCAATGTTTTCATATTTTGTTTTGGTTAGTTTCTACAAATATAAAAATTTTCTGAAATATTTTTATACTACTATTTTTTTGCTGTAATAATTTCGATAGGAAGGCTAAACGGTTTTTTAATCACTATTGTTTCCGGAAGAAATTTATTTTCTTTAAGTAATTTTTCAAGATAAACCGGGCGGCAATCGACATATTTTTCAAAATTTTTATGAAGCCATTCGTAAAATTTAAGCATAGCTGTCTGCTTTCCTTTTTTTGACATACTGATGATACAAATCCGACCATCATCTTTTAAAACTCTTCTACACTCATCTAAAACAAAAGAAATTTCAGGAGTATCAAACAACTCAAGCGTAAACGAAATAAATATTCTGTTAAAAAAATCTGAACTATAAGGAAGGTTCGCTGCATCGCCGCATCTGAGTTCAACACGATTGGAGAGATTCTTTTTCCTGATATATTTTGAGGTTATTGTAAGCATTTTTTCTGAAATATCCAACCCGAATACTTTCCCTTTTGGGCCTACCTGACGGGCAAAGATACTGATAGCTTTTCCTGTAGCAAATCCAATTTCGAGGACTTTATCACCATCTCTGACATTAAGATTTTTAATTCCTGTATTTCTGTATTTTTTTTCAAAGCTTCCGCTAAGAAAATCATACCATTTGCCAAGTCCATTATAATACTTACGACAATCATCTTTTGAGCGAAATACTCTGCTGATATTATCCATGAATTTTTGTTAAATATTCCATTTCAGCATTTTGTTTTTGTCAATTGTAACTTTATCATTGTCAAGAAGATATTGAATAACCTTAATAATATTATCATCTTCAATACCGGGTAATCCGGCAGCAAGTTCTTCAATAGTGCAGCTTTTTGCCTGTAATAAGGGTTTTATCTGTTTCAAGACGATATCAAATTCATATTCACTAAGCTCAAGTTTGTTTCTGTTTTTGCAAACATCACAGTTTCCACAGCGCTTTGCAGTCAAATCTCCAAAATATTCAAGTAGTTGTTGGCTTCTGCATTTTGATTGTGATAAAGCGTATTCTTTAATTGCTTCTACTCTTTTTATATAAATTTCTTTTCTTGTTCTGTAATTTTCACCCGAAAGTAGAATATCATTATTGCTAAGCCTTTGTTGAACAAAAGAAAGCTGAGGTGAATTTGTTGATTGTATGTATGTGAGAATATTGTACGAGTCAAGTTTTTTCAAAATTTTAATTACATCATCCTTTTTAAGATTTGTTTTATTAGCTATGCTAAGTTCATCGATTTTGATGAAATCGTTAAATACGCCTCCATAAAGTCGCAGAAGAGTTTTAATAAATCCATCGTAAGCTTCTTTTTCGACCTGAAATCTGTAAAGATCATCTTTCCCGACTTTGAAATGTATTTTTGAAAATGAATTTGAGCCTTCAGTCATCAGTAAAATGCCTTCTTTCTCAAGAAGTTTTATACTGTTGAAAACAATAATGGGCGAAAGGTTATAATTCTCTGAAAACCTGTTTATATTGAAATCAAAAATGCTGTCTTTACCTCCTCCAACAGGAATCTGAAAGAAATTACATAAAAGGCCGTAAATTTTTTTTATTTCATTTGCCGGAGGAAATGTGTTTTCCAGATTTTTATCCAGATCAATAATGTCTGAATTTTCAAATAGAAGGATAGCGAAGGCTTTTTGCTCATCACGACCAGCACGTCCGGCTTCCTGAAAATATGCTTCAATACTGTCGGGAATATCCATATGTATCACAAATCGCACATCCGGTTTGTCTATTCCCATTCCAAATGCATTAGTTGACACGATTACTTTTTTGTAACCGTTCATCCATGAGTTTTGCTTCTTATCTCTAATCTGAGGCTCAAGTCCGGCATGGTAGTAATCCGCAGAAATATTATTTTTTTCGAGAAATAACGCAATTTCTTTTGTTTTTCTACGATTTCTGACATAAATAATACCGCTTCCTTTTATATTATTTATCAGTTTAAGAAGCTTTTGAAGCTTATTTTCCTCTTTAATTACATAATAAACCAGGTTTTTTCTCTCAAAGCTTTTTTGGAAGACATTAATGGATTTAAATCTTAGCTTTTCCTGAATATCATCAACAACCTCTTTTGTTGCAGTTGCAGTGAGCGCCAGAATTGGGACATTTGGTTTTATATCGCGTATTTTGGCAATATTAAGGTATGGTGGACGAAAATCATAACCCCACTGTGAAATACAATGTGCTTCGTCAACGGCTATAAGGTTTACTTTCATTTTTCTCAGCCGTTCAGTAAAAATCTCAGTTTCTAATCGCTCGGGTGATACATAAAGAAATTTGTAATCGCCATAAGCTGCGTTATCCAATGAAATATCTATTTCTGACTTATTCATTCCCGAACAGATGGCAATTGCTTTTATATTTCTTTTTTTAAGATTCTCAACCTGATCTTTCATCAAAGCTATAAGAGGTGATACAACAATACAAATTCCTTCTGTGGCAAGTGCCGGAACCTGATAGCAAATTGACTTTCCTCCACCTGTAGGTAAAAGGGCAAGTGTATCTTTCCCCTCAAGGACAGAGTTGATGATATCTTCCTGAAGCGGGCGAAATTTTGAGTAACCCCAGTATTTTAGAAGTATCTGATTTATTGTCAATTTTTAAATTTTTATGCTAAAATATCAAAAATGATTGGTTTATTAAAATATTTGATAATTTTACTTTCTTTCTGAATTATGCTGAAACAGTTTTATGATCCGGATCTTATTGAAGCAGGTTGCGATGAAGCTGGTCGCGGTTGCCTTGCAGGACCTGTGTTTGCCGCAGCTGTGATATTACCAAAGAATTTTACTGATGAGATTCTGAACGATTCTAAAAAACTTAATGAGAAACAAAGAAACAAATTAAAGGATTTAATAATTAAAAATGCTCTTGAATGGTCGGTGGCAATGGTTGATAATCATGAAATAGATTTAATTAATATCCTGAATGCTTCTTTTCTGGCAATGCATAGAGCAATTGGCGGACTGAAAACCATCCCCGAGCTTTTACTCATTGATGGAAACCGTTTTAAAAAGTATAAGGATATTCCACATCAATGTATAATAAAAGGAGACGGAAAGTATATGCCGATAGCAGCGGCTTCAATACTTGCAAAGACTTTTAGGGATGAATTCATGCAAAAAGCACATGCTGAATTTCCTATTTATAACTGGACAGAAAATAAAGGTTATCCTACTTTGATGCATAAAAGAGCTATAAAAAGTTATGGAGTAACACCATATCACAGATTGACATTTAACATGACAGAGCAACTTAAAATGGAGTTTTGAGCAGCATATAATTAATTTGCAAATATTGCGTTTGCAGATATTGAAATGGTGGTTTTTCAATTGTAGAAAATAGTTTTATATTTTTTTTTGATAAACATGACTTTATTTGAAAATCTGCAACTAAATATATAGTTAGACTCTGAAAAATTGAATTAAATGCTATTAAAACACAATAAAAAAAGCAGAAAATAATTGAAAATTAAAAGTAAATATTTGCCGTTTTAACATTTTATAATAACAATGTTTTATCTAAAGAAAGCACTGACTCTGATTATTTTCAGCTTAAAATTCACTACTTTATTTGCACAGAGCGAAACTAATTATCTTCAGCTGGCTCGTTTCGAATTATCAAAGGATAATTTTGCAAAGGCTATTGAATATACAAATTATGCAATAAAGCGTAAACCGGAAAATTACGAAGGTTATTATTACAGAGCCTATGCAAAATACAGACTCGGCGATTACAAAGGCTCAGAAAATGATTTTACTTCGGCAATTACCTTCCAGCCGAAAATGCCGGAGCTTTTTATATATCGTGCCGTTACAAGAGACAGGCAATTGAATTTTAAGGACGCTTTTGATGATTACTCCACAGCAATTAAAATTGATTCAAATTTCGCAGATATTTATTTAAACCGCGCTGCAACAAATTTAGCGGCATATCACTTTGAAGAATCTTTGAATGATTGCAATAAAGCTGTCTCGTTAAAGCTTGATGATAATAATATTTACATTATTAAAGGAATTGCTCTGGCAAATATGAAAAAGTTCAAAGAAGCAATTGCCTCTTTTAATGTTCTTATAAGTAAAAACCCAAAGGATTTGAAAGCTATTATGCAAAGAGGAATTGCTTTGCAGGAAAATAAACAATCTGATTCGGCGCTGATGGATTTCAATTTTGTTATTAAAACAGATACCGCTAACTCGGAGGCATTATTCCATAAGGCAATGATTGAAATGGAGAAAAATAATCTTGCCGATGCACTGGAAGATCTTAACAGAGCTGCATTACTTTCCCCTTCAAATTCACTAATCTATTTTAACAGAGCAATTCTTAAAGGCGACCTGAAAGATTATTTCGGAGCGATTAAAGATTATGATAAAGTGCTTTCTATAAATCCTAATAATATTCAGTCATATTACAACAGAGCAGGAACAAAAGCTGCTATCGGCGACCTTAAAGGAGCTTTAGCTGATTATACAATGGTAATTAACCTCTTTCCTGCATATACAGATGCTTATTATAACCGTTCAATTGTAAGAAGAGAACTTAAGGATTACAAAGGCAGCCGTGAAGACGAACTTAGGGCGTCTTCTTTACCAAAATTAAATATGCCGCTTAGCGATAGTACAGTTTTTATAGAAAAAATAAGGCTCATGAAGTTGGTCAGCCTGGATAATAATTTTGAGGCTGATAAAAATGGAGACGAAAAATTAAAGCAGGAAATGGGTATAAAACTGCTTACACCTTTTTATGCGACCTTGTTTCCTGATTTTAAAAAAAAGGTATATGTTTTTGATACCGAAGGAAAGAAAAATTATACAGGAAAGGCATTGGCATTTATTAGCTATGATGAGCAAATTGACAGCATAAAAATTGTTGAAAGAATTTCTGCCTTGGATATTATTATTGACAAAGCACCTAAAGATTTATACAATTATGTTGAAAGAGCAATCCTGAAATCGAATATTCACAGGTATAGCGAAGCATTTTCGGATATGGACAAATGTGTTTTGCTTGATCCGAATAATCAATATGTTTATTTTATTAATGCCGGTATTAGATATCGCTCCATAATGACTAAGTATGGAAATCAACTTGACTCGCTGCCTCAGGAATTATCTGAGCTTTCTGACGCTCAAAAGGCGATGTTGCAGTATGTAAGCAATACTTATGATCTTATGTATTTTGATTATGCAAGGTCGGTTCAGATTGATTCGGGATTTGCCTTTTCATGGTATA
>CAZELC010000039.1:0-13649 GCA_964512865.1 uncultured Bacteroidales bacterium | reverse complement strand
ACTTTATGGCAGTTTTCTGTCACTTTCTGATGGCAAAATATATTTTCAGGATTCTGCATATATTATGAGGAATAATGGAGATATAATTTACTACTATGGGATTTACAACTCGACTTTAGCATCACCAGGAGAAACGCAAGCACCAAACTATTTTACTGTTGTTCCGCCGATTGGGCAATGGGTTCCAAGAAATGTTACAATGTATGATACTACTGCATTATCGGTAATAGATTTCGACAATTCCAATAATGACAGTTTAATATTGAATACATATAACGATCTGATTTCAAAGAAAAAAGCTAAATACCTTACTGCTGGAAGTATTTATGCATTCAAAGCACAATCAGGAAAAATGGGATTAGTTAAGATTAATAATGTTGATGCCGGCGCCTCCGGTTCAATAAACTTATCCATAAAAATTCAGAAATAATGATCAGAAAAAATATTCTCACCATTATTTTATTGTTAACAGGATATATCGCAAATTCACAATGCTCGGTTGAAGGTCGAATATACAGCTCTGAAGAGAACAAGCCGATGGCAAATGCCAATATTTTAATAAAAGAACTTAATATTGGTGCAATTTCAAATAATGAAGGTTATTACAAAATTGATGGCATAAAAGAAGGTTATTATAATGTTTGTGTAACCTATATCGGATATGAGGAAAATTGCAAAAAAATATTTATCTCCGACAAATCCATAAATAAACATAATTGTGTTTTAATAAAGAAAGTGCAAAACCTAAGCGATGTTTCAATAACTGCATCACGAAACAATGAAGACGAGACAGAAGTTCCTGCAATGATTTCAATTATTAAAAGCTATCAAATTGCGGAATATCCGGCTTTTAACACAGATGATATTCTTCGCACCATACCAGGAGTGAGAGTTGACAGAGGAAATGGCATTTATTCAAAAAATGCGAGTGTTACAATGAGAGGATTGAACGGAAGCTATAGAACTCTTGTTCTTATTGATAATGTCCCTATTAATAAAAGTGACGGTGGTGGTCTCAACTGGAATCGCATCAATCCAGATAATATCGAAAGAATTGAAGTGATGAAAGGTCCAAACTCTGCTATATATGGCGGTAATGCTATGAGTGGGGTTATAAACATAATTACAAATAAGCCAAAAGATAAATTTAGTTTAAGAGCAAAAGCTTATTATGGAACTTACAATACTTATGGAGGTGATTTGTTTCTTGGCTCCAACCTGATAAAAAATGATAAAGGTTTTTATTTTGAAGTTGCCGGCAATATCAGAAAAGGAGATGGATATATAATTCAACCTGATTCATTGCGAGATACCAATTGCGTTAAGACTTATCTATCTGAATATAACGGAAGTCTTAGAATTGGATACCAGTTTAGAAAAAACAGTACTCTGGAAGCTGAAGTAACATACTATTATGACAAAAGAGGTGCTGGCTACAAAATATTTGAACCTGCCGGAAGTTATGACAGTTATCCTACCATTTATTCAAGAATAAAATTTGATCACTATTTTAAGAAAACACATCTTATTATCAATGCTTTTTATCAGGATGAAAATTATAAGAGGCAAAACGAAACGGTAAAAAAGCAAACAGGTAAATACACCTTGTTTAACACCGATTCAAAAAGGAAAGACTTTGGATTATGGACAAATGCCTTTACTAAGCTATCAGAAAACCAGAACCTTATTTATGGGTTAGATATCAAACAGGGAAATGTTGACGGATCTGACATTTATTATACATCCACAGATGTGCTGACAAATAAAGGAATAATGAACAATGCCGCATTGTTTGTACAATTCGAACAGGCATTATTTGAAAGAAAACTGATAATAAATGCAGGTTTAAGATTTGACATTGCCCAGTACACCGGTGGCTCATTTAATATTACAGAACCATCTGTGTTGAGTGATTTTTTAATGCAGTTCTGTGGTGATTATTCTCCAAGTTTAAATACGGCATTAAGTCCTAAAATTGGCCTGGTTTACAAGATGATGAAAGATTCAAAGTTGTACCTCTCCTATTCCAGAGGATTCAGGGCAGGAACACTTGATGATATGTGTAAAAACGGTAATATTACAAAAGGTATTAAATTGGCTAATCCTCTACTTAAGCCCGAAACTCTAAATAATATAGAATTCGGTTATACTATTAACTACAAAAACCTGAATATCGACCATTCAATTTATTATTCAATCGGAAGCGACTTTCAGTATTTTGTAGGTACCGGAGACTCAATAGACACGGGAGGAGATAAATTAAAACCTGTTCTTAAAAGGGAAAATATCAGCAAAGTTCAAGTTTATGGAACTGAAATAAGCGTTAACTATGCCTTTTTGAAATATTTTAATATTAACGCTAATTATTCCTTCTGTAATTCTACCATTTTGAAGTTTGATACTACAGGATATATTTCAAAAGATATTTCAGGCAAATTTCTTATGGAAGTTCCGCCAAATCAGATTTCAGCAGGGTTGGAATTCAGAAACAGATATATGAATTTTGGCTTATATTATTATTTTGTTGATAAACAATGGTATGATGATGATAACACAATAGTTAATCCTTCATATTCGGGTTTTGATTTTAAAGCTTCTACAAGGATAAAGGGCTTTTTATATTTTTCTCTTACAGTTCAGGATATTTTCAATCAAATCCATACAGATAATAAAGGATATCTTTCTCCGGGAAGATTTTTCATGGGAAGCATAGTATATAAATTCAATATAAAATAAACGTTAACAAAAAATTTAATTATGAAAAAGTTTTATTTATTAGTTGTTATAGTTTGTCTGACGCAGACAATAAATGCTCAGACTTTGCTTGCAAAATGGTCGATCCCAACAGGTCAACCGGCAGATTCTTTTGCTGATGGAGGAATTACCGGTAATATCTCTGTTAAAGTATTAAAATCTTTTGGCACCAGCGCAATCGACTGGTCAAAAAATGGATATGCAGGTAAAGCAGCACAGGCAACACAATGGGATAACGGCAGTGGAGTTAAATACTGGCAAATAGAAGTTACAACAACAGGATATACAAATATTAAACTCTCCTCACGTCAACAATCCGGAAACCCTGCTACCAATCCCGGTCCAAGAGATTTCAAATTACAATACAAGCTTGGAGCTTCAGGAACCTGGACAGATATTCCAAATGGGAATATAAAAGTATTGAACAACTGGGATACCAGTTACGTAAATAGCTTAGTGCTCCCTGCAGAATGTAGCGAAGCTTCATCAGTTTTTATCAGGTGGATAATGAGATCAAACATGTCTGATGATAATACAAATGATGTATTGGCAACCGGTACATCCAAGATTGATGACATCATGGTCTATGGTGATGTTTCGGCCGGTATACATCAAATTGAAAAAACATCTTTTAATATTTTTCCAAATCCTGTAAGCCAAGGAAATTTGCTTAATATTTCTGCAGACGCATCTATCAACAGCATAGAATTATTTGACATTACGGGTAAATCTCTGATTTTCAACACATATAACAATAGCGAAAAAACCATAACTCTGGATATCAACGGACTAATGTCAGGCGTTTATATTTTAAGGCTAAATTCTGAAAATATAATCAGCAGCAAGAAGATAATAATTTATTAAACAGGAAAAAATAAGAGGTTGTCTCAAATCTGTGTTTTATTCCTGTCTTCACTTTGTTTACTTCTGTGCTTAATTTCTAAAATATTTAAATACAGAGTATCAGGAGCAGTATACGAAGGTTCACTGAGGGCTGATATATAATTTGAGACAGCCTCTTTTTATTTCATTGCAACTTGATAATTCTTCAGTTTCTGATTACTGAGTTTAATGCTATTGTTTCTGCCACCTGCACATTAACTTCAATACATTCGAGATTGCTTAAAATAATAATAAAATATGTTCCGCTTTTAAAATAGGAATCCTGCCAATTAAAATTACGGTTATTACCTTCCCAAATAGCAGGTTTATCAGAAACATCAAGTAATGAATTTATTCCATCAACCGCTGCAGTATCATTTTTCAAAACCCTGTTAACCTGCAAATTATAATTATGTATAATTTCTTTAAGTTCTTCCGCTTTTCCTCCTGCGTCATATTCGCTTCTCATAAATAAACCGGTCAAACCTGATTCTGTAATTTTCATTTGGGGATATGCATTACTATTCTCAATTTTTCCCATAACAAAACTCACAAGATCATTTTTAACTTTTTCAATACGTAGTGAAGCATCTTCCGACAATTTTCGGATACTATCAATTTTCTCTTTCTTATTTTGTGCGAAATTTTTAGCTATCTCCTTATAAGAAATAGCATTCCTACTTTTTATCACAGCAACAGATTCGGATTGTATTTTTTCAGAAACAATCATTGAATTCAACACTTCTTTGCCTATGCCCAATGCCAGCATAGAATTAAAAACTGCCACAAAAACCATAAGTAACATTATCCCAATAAAATTCATATATGATTTTTCCTTTGCTTTGCTATGGTGATAAATATATACCGGCAGGAAAAAAATAAAAGGTAAAGGAATACTGATAAGTAATAAAATTGAAGCACCCTGCCAGTGCATTATTTTAAATAATGAACTTATAATGCAAATAAAAGAACAAATGAAGCCCGATAAATACAATATTACACTTTTGCTCTCACTATTTTTGTAGCTGCTCATGATAGCCAGCGGGAGAAAAACAAGAGAAAACAAACCTAAGCTGAGAGTGAACATTATATTTGCGCCTGGCCAGTGCATAATTTTGAATATTGAACCAAAAGCGAATATATTCAACAAAATTACACCTGAAATATTAACAAACTTTTTCATAATATTTTTATTAAAAATTAACTTAACTAATTGATTTTCTGTTTTTGCAACGGATCTATTTTACTGCTAATAAAGTATTGCTGCATGACTTCACCTTCCGAAGTTCTTATTCTCTGCTGAAAAGTCGAAAGATGCTGTATAACTGTAATAAGAACCGTATTATTGAAATAATGATATGCCCAATCATTAGTATTTCTGTCTTCACCTGGAAAATCAATCTCAGTATTTATAGACTTTTCAATATTTTCTCTGATTTCTTCAGAAACCCATGGTGTTTCCTTGAGCTTTTGCTTATACTCTTCCAGCTTGTTCTTAAGTTCATAAGCTTTCCCATTCTGGTCATTGCCAATCATATAATTTGCCGGCAAAACATAATCATCTTTTTTTGCAATCAGACTTACATTTTCAGATTTTCTTTTGGCTTCTTCATAATCAACCTTATCACATAAAGAAATCATCTCTAATTTTAAATTCGATATATAATTTACCAATTCGTCGCTGATATTTTTAATCATTGATAACCTTGCTCCTGTTGAAGATTTTAAAACAGAACTATCTTTAAGGCAATCTGAAAATATTTTATTGTTATCTTTTTCAATAACAGCTGTTGTTTTAATAATCTCATTTCCGGTCTTTTCAAAATAACTCATCACATTTGGTGAAACCTTCATTGAAAGTATCAGAATAAACAAATTAAAAAACAAAAGTCCGAGACAAATAAAAATAAAACTATCCTTAACTTTTTCTTCACTCTTATATTTATAAACTGTATAAAGTGGGAAAAAGACAGTTGTTAATCCAATAGCACCAAAAAACAGAAAAGGAAGTGCTCCCGGCCAGTGCATTATTTTAAAAAGATCGCCGAACAAATAAATAATTATCGAAACAGCTCCGATA
Source organism: uncultured Bacteroidales bacterium (assembly GCA_964512865.1). Classification (GTDB taxonomy): domain Bacteria; phylum Bacteroidota; class Bacteroidia; order Bacteroidales; family CAIWKO01; genus CAZELC01. The sequence continues at coordinate 7,933 of CAZELC010000039.1, read as the reverse complement.
ATATAAGTTAATTTCATTCCTTTAGTATTTACTTCACGTAATTTAGCCATTAGAATCATTGGCACAAGAAGCAAACCTATTATCGAAAAACCGCTCACAATAAGTATTGCTGCTCCAGGATAATGCTGAACTTTGAACAATATTCCAAGAAGAAACATCACACTGCCTACAACAGAAACAATATATATTGACATGCTTCCCTTTAACTTTGACTCCTTTTTCCAGACATATAATGCTGACGGCAAAAAAATTAAGCCAAGCATTAAAAAGCCGATAACAAGCAAAAACCCGCCGGCAGGCCAGTTCTGAATTTTAAACATCGCACCAAAGGCCATTAATACCAGTGATGCCAAACCAATAAATTTCATTATATTTTTCATAATTCGGTATTTTTTATCAATTAATTTAAGTGTATCTTCCTGAATTTTTCCCAGCTTATTTAGAGGAATTCTACCTTTTACTTTCTCATAGGCATCCTCGAATGTAAGACCATTTCCCAGCTCTTTTTCTACTTCACAGCAAATATGGTCAATGAGTTCATCTTTAAGATGCGAAAATGCTATTCCTGTGCGGGAAACATCTTCAGTGATAATATTAATATTATCAAGTTTTAACCCTTGCATATTTCTAAATTTAAGCCCGGTTTAAGCAATGAACTTAACATCTCAATATATTCCTGCAGCTCGGCAAGTTTCTCCTCAGCCACTGAATTTCCCTTAGGAGTAAGCCTATAGTAAATTCTTACTCTATTATTATAAATTTCCGATTCAGTAACTACCGAACCATCGGTTTCTAATTTGTGTAAAATCGGGTATAAAGCTCCAAATGTAAGCTTGATTCTCCCCTGAGTTATTTCTTCAACTTTTTGTGTTATTTCATAACCGTACATTCGGGGATTGTCGGATAATAATTTTAACACTATTGATTTTAGTGAACCTTTAATTAATTCTTTAGATATTTTCATTTTATATTTCTTTTTGGGTATATACTTTATTCTTTTATATTACAAATATAGCATATTAATTTTCCGAAAGTCAAGTAATTTTTGATATTTTTTTAAAAAAATATTATATAAATTTGATTTACTGCAACTTAAATTTTAATTATAGATATTTTTAATTCGGTAACTTTTTCCACTGGCATTAATTATATCATATTTATAATTAAAAACAATAATATCATTAATTTTACGAAATTTGAAAGCAGTTTTTTATTATTAGTCAATAAGTATTGCGGCATCAACATTATTGTGCTATTCTAAATTTTATCCAAAAGTATTTTATTAATATTTCATTTAGAATGCAATAAATTGACAGTTAATTGGAATGATTACTTCATAAAAATGTTATTGAATTTCAGGAATGAAAATTCGCAATAAATGTAAAGAAAATGAACAATAACGATATTCTTCGCCGTATCAGGTATATTTTTGATTTAAGTGATTCAAAAATGATAGAAATTTTTGGTTATACCGGCTTTGTTGCTTCCAGAGCAGAAATAAGTAATTGGCTTAAGAAAGATGATGATGAAAATTTTCAACCAATATACGATCCTCAATTAGCAATATTTTTAAGCGGTTTCATTATTGAAAACAGAGGAAAAAAAGAAGGTGAAGAGCCAAATCCTGAGAAGAAACTTAACAATAACATTATTTTCAGAAAGTTAAAAATTGCCCTTAACCTCAGAGATGAAGATATTCTTTCAATATTGGAACTTGCTGATTTTAAAATTAGCAAACACGAGTTAAGTGCTTTTTTCAGAAACCCATCTCAAAATCAATATCGGCTTTGTAAAGATCAGATACTGCGCAATTTCCTGACAGGTCTTCAGATAAAATGCAGAAAATAATTAACTTTATCAGAGATCAATCATTATCCCGATTGCTGGAAGAATTGTACCTGTTTGAGCAGGAATACTTCTGAGCTCATACCTCTCCTGACCTGTTCCATCTATATATTTAATCACAGAGCCATCAGGTTGTGTATTTACCAGAACATCAGGGCTGTCTGCCTTAAAATTCAGTACATTCTGAACATCAAGATAGACCATGAGTGACCATTTCTTAAAGAAAAAGCTCTTATCAACTCTTAAATCAAGCTGGTTAAATGATTTTAATCTTAATGAATTAAACTGAGAATAGTCAAGATATCCTCTGCCCTTAGCATCCCAGGCACTTACAATACTTGATTCATACATATTGTAAGGAGTGTATGGGGTTCCGCCGGCAAAACGCCATTTTGCTCCAATCTCCCAATTATACTTAAACTTTCGACCAACAGTTATATTGAATAAATGCCTGTTGTCCCAGGCAGAAGGATAGTAATCACCGTTTAAGTCGGTAAACTCACTTCTCACGAAAGTGTAAGAAAGGATAATACTAAATTTGAATAAATCGGCATCCCTGTATAACAATTCAAACCCATAAGCTCTTCCTTTTGAAACAGGTAAAACAGGTTCAGCACCAATTGACCCATAATCAGCACCCCGACTGGCAAGAGAAGTTGAGTCAGTCAGAGAGCAAGGGTAATCCATATAAAATTTATAAAAACCTTCAAGAGTAATAATTGAACTTGGTCGCGGTTTTAGCTGAAGTCCGAGAACGATCTGATCGTTTGCTATATATTTAATTCCCAGTGAGTCATTCACAAGCGTACCATTATTTGTTCTAAAACCAAGAGTAGTGTATGCCGGAAGTTGATAATATCTGCCCATATTAAAATTCAGCGATAATTTATCAGTAATAATTGAATATGATGCTGAAAAACGTGGGGATATCTGAGTTAATGGATTCATCATTTTTGAGGAGTAATTATTGGCATCTGTCCTTACGCCAAATGAAAGCTCAAGTTTCTGGTTATAGAAAGCCTTGCTGATTTGCCCAAAAATATTCCATTTAACCATTTCAAGAGCAGAATTATAGTCAAGAGTTCTTAATTGCCCACCATAAAATACCTTTTGAAAAGTTTTATTATTGTATTTTGCATATTCTGCTCCGCCACCGTACATAATTTTCCAGGCCTTCAAATCAGCAACTGATTCATACCTGAATTTATTCTCAATTTCCTGTGATTTGTAATTGAATAAAAGACTATCAGGCACCTCAATATTTTGTCTGTATTTGTTTTGCTCATTATTCAGCATGTTCCGGCTAAGAATCCATGTACCATAACCTTTTGGTCTGAAATGTTTATAAACCAAACCAAAAGCGTAGCTCCACTGATCGTTTTCCGCAAGATTTCCGAGTATGTATTTTTGAAAATCATCAGGGTTTTCAATACCCTTATTTAACTTATTATTGTCAAGTGCACCAATAGAAATTACCGAAAGCTGATTTTGCTTATCAATATCAATTTTATATTTGAACTGATAATCATTATATGTTGGCAGAAATGGAAGTTTAAGTAAGCTAAATAGAAGCTGAAGATAAGATCTTCTTACAGAAAAAATAACTGCAGAGTTTTTAGAAACAGGCCCGTTTAACGTTAATGCTAAATCGCTTGAACCAAGGGTCAGTCTTGCCCCGAATTTATCTTTATTACCATCAATCTGATTCAGCTCCATAACAGAGCTTAAAGCATTTCCACGGCTTGCCTTAAAAGCGCCTGTATAAAGGTTTATTTCCCTTATAAAATCCACATTGATAATTCCAACAGCTCCACCCGAAGCACCCTGAGTTGCAAAATGGTTAAGATATGGAATTTCAATCCCGTCAAGGAAAAACCTGTTCTCACTTGGTCCACCTCCGCGAATTATAATATCATTTCTAAAAGAAACACCTGTTGAAACGCCCGGCAGAGTTTGAATAACTTTTGAGACATCTCTGTTGGAACCCGGACTTTTTTCAATATCCTGAACACTAAGAGTTTGCACAGACAATGGACTTTCCTCATTTTTCTGAAAAAGCTCCGGTTTAATTTCCACAGATTCGAGTGTCAGTACAAGTTCATCCATAGGAATTTCAATATTTACCGGATGTGATCTCGTTACCAAAAAGCTCTCGGAAATATATTTCTTAAATCCGACTGATGATGCGACTATCTTTACATATCCCGGCTGGACACTGTTGATTGTAAAATTACCGTCAATATCGCTGGTTGTGCCCTCGTTAGGTTTTCCATCAATTATTATATTAGTAAAAGGGACAGGTTCGTTGTTTTTATGATTAAAAACGCGCCCTTTAATTATTCCGTTTTGCGCAAAAATACTTGCAGAAAAAAGGAATAAAAACAGAAATAATATATTGGTTTTCATATAAAATCATTTTTTATGCAAAGATAATATGTAGTAACTCAGGGCAGAAAAAAAAGTGGGAGTATATGATATATATCACAAAAAAAGCCCTGTAAAAGGGCTCGGTTATCTCATTTGGTGACAACGCTGGGATTCGAACCCAGGACCCCTGCCTTAAAAGGGCAATGCTCTACCAGCTGAGCTACGTTGTCATTTTTTTGAGGGTGCAAAGATACAGCTATAATTTAAATTAACAAACATTATTGTAAAAAAATCTCGCTCTTTATAGCAACTTTTTGATTTCTAAAATTTTAATAATTCATCATTTGATTATTTTAATAATTTCATTATAATTGCATTTTATTTTGAATCTCAATACAATGAAGGACAAGGTAGTTATTATTACAGGTGCATCATCAGGTATAGGGAAATCTTTGGCATACAAATTTGCTGCTAATGGATCAAAGGTAGTTATGGCAGCCAGAAACTCATCCGAACTTGAACTGATAAAAAACGACATTTGTGCCCAAGGCGGCGAAGCATGCTTTTTCAAAACAGATGTGAGTAAGGAAAATGATTGCAAAGAACTTATTGAATTCACTGCAAAAAAGTATGGAGTTATTGATATTCTCATAAACAACGCCGGCATTTCTATGAGAGCCATATTTGCAGAGCTCGAACTGGATGTAATCAGAAGAGTAATGGATACCAATTTCTGGGGAACAGTTTATTGCAGTAAATACGCAATGCCATATTTATTACAATCCAAAGGCTCTCTCGTTGGAGTTTCATCTATTGCCGGTTACAAAGGTCTGCCAGGCAGAACAGGATACTCTGCATCAAAGTTTGCAATGCAGGGATTGCTTGAAGTTATCAGGAGTGAAAACCTTAAAACAGGGCTTCATGTTTTAATTGCCTGTCCCGGATTCACTTCATCAAATATCAGGAATACGGCACTCTCAAAAGATGGAACCATGCAAGGAGAATCACCCCGTGATGAAAATAAAATGATGAGCTCCGAAGCTGTCGCTGACAGAATTTACAAAGCAGTGTTAAAAAGAAGGAGATCAATAATACTCACTTTACAGGGTAAAATGACTGTTCTAATGAGCAGACTGCTCCCTGTTTTTGTAGATAAAACTATATACAGCGTTATGTCAAAAGAACATGATTCCCCATTTAAATAAAAATTATATGACTAATCATGAAATTGTAATAGATAAAGGTTATGGAGATATAACTTTTAACATGAACAAAGAAGATGTTTTAGAACTCCTTGGTAAACCAGATGAAGAAAGCGTTATTGATGAAAAAGATCTGATATATGCAGATGTTTGGACATATCTGGATGGTATGGTAACAATATTTTTCGAATATAATCCTGAACCTTTTCTCGCAAATATTGAGATTTCTGATAAAAGAGCTACTCTTTTCGGGAAAAATATTATCGAGGCAACTGATAATGAAGTCATTGAGTTAATGAAAGATAATAATTATAAAAAATTTGATTCAGATAGTGAGCCATGGGGAGAAAAAAGCATTTCATTTGGTAACGGTCTGATTGACTTCTATTTTGATAACCAAAAGCTGGTTTCTGTATGCCTTAGCCGGTAGATATTACCCAAAGCCGGTAAGTTCATATCTATTGTTGGTAAAATATCTGATAAAACGTCAGTATTATTATCATCTTATTTAAATAAATTGGATAATTTTGCGAAAAAATCTGTTATGTATACTTTATTGATAAAAGAAGTTAACAATTTTCTGAGTTCCCTAATCGGATATATTGTTATTACTGTATTTTTGCTGATAAATGGTCTCTTCCTTTGGGTGTTCAATCTCGATTTTAATATTTTAGAATACGGTTATTCAAGTATTGACGGATTATTCATGCTTGCTCCGTTTGTATTTCTTTTTCTTATACCGGCAATAACAATGAGATCATTTTCTGATGAAAAAAAAGCCGGAACTATCGAACTATTACTTACAAAACCGTTAACCGACATGCAGATAATACTCGCAAAATATCTTGCAGGAGTCGTACTGGTTATATTTTCGCTTATCCCTACATTAATATATTTTGTTACTGTTTATCGTTATGGGCTTCCTATTGGAAATATTGATCTTGGAGCAACATGGGGTTCATATATTGGTCTGCTTTTTCTAGGAGCAACCTTTGTTTCAATCGGGATTTTTTGTTCATCAATTACCGACAAACAGGTTCTTGCATTTATTATCTCGGTATTCTTTTGCGGATTCCTTTATATCGGTTTCGAATTCATTTATTCATTTGAATTATTTGGAAAATTTGACCTCTTTATCCAAAATTTAGGAATAAACGCTCATTACTTATCTATGAGTCGTGGAGTTATTGACAGCAGAGACATGATATACTTTTTTAGCATAATTGCACTTTTTCTTCTGCTTACTAAAATATCAATGGAAAAAAGAAAATGGTAACTTAATAAAACCAAAAATGAATAACAAAAGGAAAAAGATAAAATACAATAACAGCATACAGCTTATCATAAGTTTACTTATTATTATTGTGTTAAATATTGTCAGTCAGTTTCTTTATACCAGGCTTGACCTTACGACAGAAAAAAGATATACACTTTCGGATGCCACTAAAAAGTTTCTAAAAAATCTTGATGATGTTGTTCTTTTTAAAGTCTATCTTGAAGGTGATTTTCCTGCCGGATTTAAGCGCTTAAAATCAGAAACGAAGGAAATGCTTGATGAATTCAGAGCTTATTCAAAAAACATTGAATACAAGTTTATAAATCCTTCAGAAGGAAAAGACAAAAAAGCTTTAAAGAATTTCTACAAACAACTTATGAATAAAGGTCTGGAACCCACCAACCTTCAGGTTAAAACCAATGATGGAACATCTCAAACAATAATTTTCCCCGGCGCCATCGTTTCATATAAAGACAAAGAAATGCCTTTGCAATTACTGACATCCCAGCAGGGTGCTCCGGCCGAAGTTTCGCTTAACAATTCAATACAAGGACTCGAATACAATATTGCTAATGTGATAAGAAAAATAAGCATTCGTGAAAAACCAAAAATTGCTTTTATTACTGGTCATGGAGAATTAGGAGAAGAACAAACAGCTGATATTTTGTACACATTGTCAGACTATTACGATGTTCAAAGGGTTTCTATAAAAGGGAAAATTAATAGCCTTGGTGAGCGATCAGCAAAAACCGGAAAGTTTGTCAACAAATTTAAAGCTATTGTAATTGCAAAACCCGATTCAGCATTTCCTGAAAAAGATAAATTTCTTATCGACCAGTACATAATGCGCGGTGGTAAGGTTATTTGGCTAATTGACCCTGTAATGGCAACAATGGACAGCTTAAGAAAATCATATCAATCGGAGACTATTGGTTTTGCTAACAATCTCAATCTTGATGACATGCTGTTTACTTATGGTGTCAGAATAAATACTAATCTGGTTCTTGACATTAACGCATTGCCTATTCCCGTGATTACGGGACAAGTTGGAGATCAGCCTCAGCAAAGTATGTTGCCATGGTATTATTTCCCTTTAGTAAATCCTGCATCTAAACATCCAATTGTTAACAATTTAAATGCTGTTAAATGTGAGTTTGCCAGTTCTCTTGATACTGTCGGCAACAGAGATATCAATAAAACAATACTTCTTACAACCTCAAAATATTCCAGAACTTTAAATACT
>CAZELC010000038.1:0-13936 GCA_964512865.1 uncultured Bacteroidales bacterium | reverse complement strand
GATGATAATAAGATGTGGAGAATGACAAGAAAAGCAGTTCTTTACCTTGATAACAGAATGCGTGAAGATTATGAATGGCTTCTTGTGTATTATCCAGGTGAGATGTGGAAAAACCATTTATCATATATCGATATTCAGTACCTTTATATGAGAAGTTATTTCTTCTGGCAGATTAAAATTGATTCCAAAAACCAAAAAGCATTTGATTATTTTAAGGGACAATCGGAAAAATACTGGCTCGATTTCAACTATTACCTTAGAGGAATGATAGCACTTTCTCTAAACAGATATGGAAATAAAGTAAAAGCTGTAGAAATTGTTAAATCTCTTAAGGAAAATTCCATTAACTCTGAGGAAATGGGAATGTACTGGAAAGATATGAGTCGGGGCTGGTACTGGTATCAGGCACCAATTGAAACTCAGGCACTTCTTATTGAATGTTTCGATGAAGTAACTAACGATCAGCAAGCAGTGGAAGACATGAAAGTATGGCTTCTTAAACAAAAGCAAACACAGGACTGGAAAACCACCAAAGCAACTGCAGAAGCTTGTTATGCTTTATTGTTAAAAGGCACTGATATGCTTGCCAATGAGCCACAGGTAATGATAAGTGTAGGAAATAATATAATTGATGTCAACGACCCCGGCGTTCAGAAAGAGGCCGGAACTGGCTATTTTAAAACATACTGGCCGGGCAAGGAGGTAAAACCTGAAATGGGAAAAGTGAAAGTTACAAAATCCGATGAAGGTGTTTCCTGGGGCGCTATTTATTGGCAGTATTTTGAACAGCTCGACAAAATAACATTTGCTGAGACTCCTCTTAAACTCGAAAAGAAACTATTTGTTGAAAGACCTTCACCAACAGGACCTGTAATTGAGCTTATCACTCCGGCAACAAAGCTTAAGGTCGGTGATAAAATCAAAGTAAGGATTGAACTAAGGTCTGACAGAGATATGGAGTACGTTCATCTTAAAGATATGAGAGCATCAGGATTTGAACCGGTAAATGTTATTTCCCGTTACAAATATCAGGATGGTCTCGGTTATTATGAAAGCACTGGGGATGTCGCGACCAACTTCTTTATTTCATATTTACCAAAAGGAACTTATGTATTTGAATATCCCTTGATGATCACCAATAAGGGCGATTTTTCAAATGGTATAACTTCTATACAATGCATGTATGCTCCAGAGTTTTCGGCTCATTCTGAAGGCATAAGGGTAAAAGTTGAGTAGCTGCAGGTTATGAGTTCAATGTTCTGAGTTCTGAAGCTGTGTCGAGGTGACTAAAAGGAGTTATGCTCTGAGAATAGTCACACCGACACAACAAAGTGTAAAAACTTTGAACTAATCAGTCTTAATCAACTTTTCATTGAACATATTCTCTGAAGTAACAACAGTATAAATATAAGTTCCGCTACTTAACTCTGTTCCATTAAAATCAAAGAAGTTTTCACCTGCATTTACAGTCTTTGTTTCTGAATAAACGAGTTGTCCCGGGAGCGAATACACCTTCAAAGTGGCAGCTTCAGTTCTTTCAGCAATGATTCCTATCTGTGTTTTATTATTGAAAGGATTTGGACGACTAGCAATGAGTTTAGTTGTTAGCTGAGACTTATTTTCGATACCTGTTCCTATATCTACAATCAAAGGAAGAGTAAAAGCTTTTTGATTTGTCATAGTATAATTAATACCGATAAATACGTTTGCATCAACAAATATTCTTATTGAATCAACTCCTGCTGTAGTCGGCGTTCCTGTTATGATTCCGCAATGCCAGGTAAGCTTCGGCCAGTTAGGAAATGTTGTTAATCCAACAGAATCAACAATTACCCATGAGTTTGCAGAAATAAAATTTGTAAGACTTTTATATTTAATCCAGTTTAGAGGAACAGTCTGTACAGTACCCGGCACTCCTATGGTAATAGCTTGAACATAAGGCACTCCAACTGTGGCATTTGGTAAACTGCTTGGTAAAAGAATTCCTGCATCAGGCACAACAGTATATCCGGTATAATCGGGAACGCAGGTTTGAGAGAATGTGCTGTTTGTCATTACTACAAAAACAATCACCGAAATTAATGTAACCACTTTTTTCATAGTTGAATTTTTAATTAGATTAATAATATGGCAATATTACAAAATAACTTCATTTTAGTTTAGAAAATTCTTAAAATATTTGTGATAAAGGCAAAATCTTTCAATATCATAAACATATAGCCTACCCGTAACAGTAAAGAAACATCGATCAAGCTTCCAAATAAAGGCAGAAACAAGCGTGGCGATGTGGAAGCTCAATTTGTATTAATCACTTATCACCCGACCATATTATTGCGTTGCAATACAACTTGTTGCAAGAAACACTAAGTATACAGGCCAGGCAGAAGAAAATGGCAAATGCAATTAAAGAACTTAAAGCAGAAATCAACAAGCTTAAAACTTCAAATGATGAACTTAAAGCTAAGGTGGAAAAACTTGAAAAAATTATCAATAAATAATAATTCTGAAAGATAACTTTTAGTATTTATAAAAAAAATGAATATGAAAAAGATTGATACTTTTCTGTTTTGCAGAATTACACTCTTTTTCTTTTTTTATAAAATATCCTGAAAATAAAAAGGAAAAATTTATTAATAAGTATTTATCCCGATAAAAGAAATCGAAAGAAAATTAAACCCAATATTTTAATATACAAAATAATACGTCACTCAATATCAATATACCTATTATTTATTATTTTTGAAACTTTAAATATTTTTCATGGGAAAACACATTAAATTAAAACTGACCACTAAAAAGATTTTCAAGAAATTATAAAAATCAATAGCATTTCACAAAACAATAACAGCAGTTTGTAAAATTTGTTTTTTTATTATCTGTATTCTTCTTTAATTTGTAAAATAAACAATTAAAATAATTTTATGAAAACATTTCTAAGATCGATAATTTATATAATACTATCAGTTTCACTTTTTGTTTTTTCTTCAGAAGCTTATTCTCAGTGGCAACCAACCAATGGTCCTTTTTCGGGAGAAGTTCATTCAGTAATAAAGAACAATGGGGCAATTATGGTCGGTGCAGACAAGATATACAAATCTGTAAACAATGGTTCCACCTGGGATGTCAGTAATAATGGAATTTCAGCTACAGTTAGTCAGATATTTTCTCTCGCTTACCTAAACGGCAATCTGGTAGCTGGCACCAACGAAGGCGCATTCTATTCAAATAACAATGGCAGCAGCTGGGCATTATGCTCCGGCACCTCATCTTACGCTATATTATCAATTGTAGCAAAAGGATCAAACCTTTTTATGACAACTTCAAGCGGTGGAGTGTTTAAATCAACTAATAACGGGGTTAATTGGTCGGCAGTAAATAATGGTATTACTCATATTACCTACATGCGATCAATTGCCGTAAAAGGCACGGATTTGTATGCGGCAACCGATGGGTATGGGATTTTTAAATCAACTAATGACGGCACAAGCTGGTCGACTGTAAATACAGGTTTACCGGGAAGCTTTTATTCGGTAAGTTCTTTAATTGTTGTCGGTAATAATATTCTGGCCGGAACTTACGGTGCGGGTGTTTACAAATCTACTAACGACGGAGGCAGCTGGAGTGCAGTCAATAACGGAATTTCAGCCTCAAGCACTATCATGGGTATGGGTGTTAACGGAACTTCAGTATATGCAAGTGATTTTAACGGGAATTTATATAAATCTACGGATTATTCCAACTGGAATGCTGTTTATCCCGGCAATTTCTCTGTTACACGTTTTGAAGCATTTTACAAGGATGGCTCTAATTTTTACGTTGGTAGCTGGGGCTTTTACAATGGCACTAATGAACAATGCTATGGATTATTTGTCACCACTGACGATGGTGCAACATGGAAACAAAAAGGAGTTACAGATTATACTGTGTCTGCTTTAGATGTATCAGGAACTAATATTCTGGCCGGCACTTATGATAATACCGGTAACTCTGTCCGGGTTCCACTGTTTAAAACTACCGAAACTGACTCAGCATGGAATTTCAATTTGGGAAATCTTATAGCTACAAATATCACTGCCATAAAATCAAGCGGGTCGGTTGCATATTTTTTCGATTACAGGGGTTACGGTAGCAGCGTGGTGTACAGGTCTACCAATAACGGCAATTCATGGACAATGACAGGTACCGATGTTTCATACAATAGATTTAACAATTTCGTTTTTGCCGGTTCATTGATATATGCATCAGATTACTCCTCATATTCACTTGTAAATGTAAGTTCTGACAATGGAGCCACATGGACAGAAATCCATGCAGGAATACCAACATCAGTTATTTACGCATATTCATTGGTACTTAAAGGTACAACCCTATTTTTAGGAACAGATAACGGTGTATATAAAAATACTGTAGGACAGAACAGCTGGACAGCTGTAAGTACGGGACTCACAAATTTATATGTTAAATCACTCATTGTGTCAGGAAATGACATTTACGCCGGAACGCAAGGCGGAGGAGTATTTAAATCTTCAAATAACGGCTCATCATGGACAGATGTCAGCACAGGCATTCCTCTTTTCACAAACTTTACCTGCTTTGGCTTATCAGGCTCAAATATTTTTGCAGGCACTGACAATGGGGTTTTTATGACTTCCAACGGAGGAACCAACTGGATACCTGTCAATACAGGTCTCGCTGACACCAATATCACAGCAATGACAGTCAGCACAAATTACCTTTGGGTTGGAACGAATGCTCATGGTGTTTGGAAGAGGCAGTTATCGCAGTTCATTGCAAGCGTACCTCCACAACCGGGTCCGATTACCGGCAGCACCACAGTATGCCAAAACAGCACCAACACATACAGCATAACACCGGTTAACGGGGCAACCAGTTATACTTGGACATTACCTTCAGGCTGGTCAGGTACAAGTTCGTCAACAAGCATTACAGCTACCGCCGGCACGAACGGAGGAGTGATTTCAGTTACTGCCAATAATGGTAATGGCTCTTCTACTCCACAAACACTAAATGTTACGGTTAATAGTGTTGATATTTCGGTTACACAGAACGGAATGACACTTACTTCAAATGCAAACCCGGCATCATGGACATGGATTAACTGCAGCACCAATCTTCCGGTTCCGGGACAGACAGCACAGAGTTTTACTGCAAGCATTGCCGGAAATTACGCTGTAATAGTTTCACAAAACGGATGTTCAGATACGTCATCTTGCTATCTGGCAGACACATCATGCTATAATAGTATCAGCAGTTCCGACCTTCCATTCAACGGATTGTCGGTATTATTAACCTTAGATACAATTTCCAATGTGTCTGTCGGAAATTCAGGTGCCTCACAAAGTTGGGATTACTCTATGCTCACTCAATCTTACCAGAAATATGCAGTTTATAATTTGACTTCCTCAACTCCTTATGCTTCATTGTTTCCGGAATCTAACATTTATACTTACGGACCGGCGCAGTTTTATGGAAGCCTTTACGGAAGCGTACCTGTCGGCACATCAAATAACGGATATGTCTTTTGGAAAAGCGACAATACAGGATTTTGGGTAACCGGTTTCAGGCCGGACGGAGGTTTGTTTGCTGGAAAGAATGTGAATATCAGTCCTAATGAATTGATTATAGGTTCACCTGCTACCTTTGGCAGTACTTTTAATAATAGCTCGAGATGGGTATTACCAATTGCCAATAACAGTTCAAATGCCGATACATTTTATATCAGAAATACAGTAAAATATTTCATTGCCGATGCTTGCGGTTCAATTACAACTCCTTATGGATTCTTCCCGACAGTATTACGAGAGCATGAATATACAGTTACAGTCGACAGCGTGTATATTAAATCAGGAAGTATGACAATTTCAGCAATAGAAATTAAGCGCGATACAATAAACAACTACATTTATATTGCAAACTCAATAGGTTATCCTGTATGTATCGTTCATGCCGATAAAAATAACACTGTCAGAGATGTAGAATATTATTCGGGAATTTTTTCAGGTATTCAGAATAAAAAATTAACTGATAATGACTTCTTACTATACCCAAATCCTTCTTCAGGAAAATTTACCATCAATAATGCACAAAGTAACTCCAACTGTAATATTTTTATCTATAACTCCTTAGGCTATTTGGTCTTAACTAAGACAGCGTCCGATCAGTTAATTAATATTGATATTTCAGGCTTCTCAAAAGGGTTATACATTATTAAAATTGCCAATGGCGATCAAGTTTTAGTAAAAAAACTAATCATTCAATAAAAATAAGTAATTTTAAACATTGAAAAGTTCTCATAATTAATAAAATAAATAAAATTTGAACCTATGAAAAAGAAACTGACTATCTTAATGATCATTATTGCTGCTTCAGTTATGCAGTCTGCAAAAGCACAAATAATCAATCCAGGGTTTGAAACCTGGACTAACGACCTCTTGGTGCCTTCTGCAATGAATCCGAACAGTGGCAACGGAACAACAGGCTGGTGGGACTTCAACTTCTTCAACAATTCTATGTTCGGAAGCAGCCCAATTTCACTAACCAGATGCAGCGACACTGTCCATTCAGGAAGCTATTCCGCACGCATCGAAACACAAGCTTATACGGCAACTTCGTGGAATATCTACAAAACATGGGGTTACCCGTTTATCGGACACGAATATAATGACACACTTGGCATCTTATTCGACGGAAACGTTAATGCTACATCAGTAATATTCAGACCCGGAATCCCATGCACAGAAAAATTAACACAGTTCAAATTCTGGTACCAGTACAAACCTAGCGGGAATGATTCCGCTGAATGCCGCGTTGAATTGGTGAATCAAAGGACGCCTGTTGCAGGTGGCTGGGCAAGGACAAATGTTGCAACGGGAAGTTCAGGCTGGCAGCAAGTCGTGATCGACTTCACATATGTCAGCTCATTGACACCCGATACTTTATGGATATTGTTCAGTTCATCATCGTTAGACTATACCCCACACGTTGGAAGTGTTGTATGGATAGATGATGTAAGCGTCACTCTCCCTTCAGGGGTTGAACTTTTCCTTGGAGAAGAAAATAATATTGAAGTCTTTCCTAACCCATCCAATGGTGTATTTTCTCTGAGAAAAATTAATAATAGCGATTCTGAATCCATTGAAATATTCAATTTACTGGGAGAGAAAATTTATTCCGCAAAGACATGTAATAAAGAGATGAATGATATTGACATTTCGAATTCACCTAAAGGGATTTACTTTGTAAAACTTTCTGTCGGTGAAAAAGTTTACACAAAAAAAATTATCTTACAATAAAAAAATTAGTTAATGACTGAAATGAACTCATTGCGTCAATCAAAACGGTGACTTCATTTTTGTTTATTAACCTTGCCGCCAGAATTAATTATGAAAAAGTCAGTAATTATTGTTTTGATTATTTATGCGATAATTGCAGTGTTCACAATTGTCTATTTCAACGGCACAGGAGATTCAGGCGATAGTATTACACATTATCTCGCTGCCAAATATGCTCCGCAACATCCGCATTTATTCTTCGATCATTGGAACAAGCCGTTATTTGTTTTACTTTCCTGTCCTTTTGCTCAATTCGGTTTTACCGGAATGAAAGTTTTCAATTCCTTAGTAGTGATGCTCACAATATTATTTACTTATCTGTCAGCTGAGAAGTTAAAAATAAAAAATCCGATTATTGTTGCAGTGATTTTGATATTCACACCGATGTATTATATCCTTACATTTTCAGGACTTACAGAACCGTTGTTTGCACTTCTGATTTCTATTGCAATATTTCTGTCAATAAAAAATAAGCATTTTGCCGCAGCGTTGATAATATCTTTTCTGCCTTTTGTACGTTCTGAAGGACTCATCATAATTGGTGTTTTCGGGTTATACTATTTATTTAAGAGAAACATCAAAACAATTCCTTTTTTGTTGACGGGTTCTGTAATTTATTCTGTAGCCGGTTATTTTGTGCATCATGACATACTTTGGGTTTTCACAAAAATACCATATTCAAGGCTAAGCAGTACTTATGGCAGTGGAGAGCCATTCGACTTTGTAGGGCAGCTTTTTTATGTAACAGGTTTCCCAATATTTGCAATTTTCTGCATCGGACTTACCGCAATTATATATAAAAACTTCAGGAAAGAAATATCCTCTGAAATTAATATCCTTATTATCGCAGGTTTCTTTTGTTTCTTCATAGCGCACTCGTTATTCTGGTATTTAGGCATCTTCAACTCGATGGGATTAAAAAGAGTATTACTTTGCGTGATGCCGCAGATAGCAATAACCTCCGCCATCGGATTAAATTTTATTGTTGAAATAATTCCATCAAAATACAAAATCATCAGAATACCATTATTATCAATTGTATTAGCGTATATCGCGATTTTTCCCTTTACGGGAAACCCTTCTGCAGTTTTCTGGGATAAGGAAATGAATCTTAACAGCGACCAAAAAGCAGTGCTTAAAATCGCTGATTATATTAAAGAAAGTAAGGTCAAACATCGCTTTATGTTCTCGCACCCATATTTATGCATAGCTCTCAATGTTGACTGGTTCGACAAAACACAATGGGTTGATTTTACTCCTGAAAATATCATTAAGATAAAAAACAATGATATTATTATTTGGGAAAACTGGTTCGCAACTGTAGAAAAGGGAATTGCAAAGGATATTCTTGATAAGAACCCGCAATTATCTGAAATATTTACTGTTAAGGATAATGATGAAGGAAGAGAACTGCTTTATGCCGTTTACATGAAAAAATCAAATTCTGCTGATGTGCAGCTGAGTAATATGAAATAAGTTTCTGTAAAATGAATGAAAGTTTTTTCAGAGATATTTTTGAAGCCAATAAAAATAAAGTATTCAATATTTCATTGAATATGATTCAGAATATTGAAGATGCTGAAGATATTACACAGGAAGTATTTACTGAAGTTTTCAGTTCATTTGATAGCTTTAACGAGAAGTCATTAATATCTACATGGATACATAAGATAACAGTAAATAAATGTCTCGATTTTATTAAAGCAAAAAAACGAAAAAAGAGATTCGCTTTTCTGACAAATCTGTTTCATCCCGAAACAGGAGAATTACTGCACAATATTTCTCATTTCGACCATCCTGGAGCCATTCTTGAAAACAAAGAGTTTTCAGAAGCTTTGTATAAGGCACTCGAAAAATTGCCTTTAAATCAGATGACGGCTTTCGTTCTGTTAAAAATAGAAGGTTTCACACAAAAAGAAGCAGCAACAACAATGCAGCTGACCGAAAAAGCAGTTGAAGGGCTTTTTCAAAGAGCTAAGGAAAATCTCAGAAAGGTTCTTGCAAATTTTTATAATGAACGGAGGATTCATTAATTATTATCGTCAAATCATTATGTTATGAAAAAAGAAGATTGGATAAACAGCGTTTTGGAATCAGCATCTAAAATAGAAGACGTTGAGACAAATCCCTTTTTATATGAAAAAGTCCTGAACAGATTAAATGAAAAACATTCTAAGGCAAAGGTCATAAGATTCAGCATTGGATGGGCCGCTGCAATATTATTATTCGTCACGTTAAACTTATCGACTATAATTATTTATCAATCAAGGAATCACGAACAAAATGAATCCGCCGCAATCAAAGAGTTATCAAATGAAATGAATTCAAACACAACTTATAATTATTGATATTATGGAAAAAAAATCGTTGAAGTATTGGAAAATATTTGCTGTAATTCTTATAGCATTGAATATTACACTTATTGTTTTCCTTTTGATAGGACCGCCAGATGGCAGACCTTTCCATAACGGAAAAGGAAACGGACCAGGAAAGTTTTTAATGGATAAGTTAAAATTCAACGAATCGCAAAAAAATGAATTTGCTAAACTAAGAGATGAACACAGAAGCAAAATATTTAAACTTCAGGAAGAAGGAAAAAAGCTTAGAGATAATTTCTTTAGCGGCTTAAAATCGGAATCTGCAGAAATTTCCGTTGACTCGGCAGTTAACAAGATAGCTCAAAACCAGAAAGAAATAGAACTTGCGACCTACGAACATTTTAAAGCCGTGAAAAACCTTTGTACACCGGAGCAAAAAATTATTTTCAATGAAATTATTCAGGATGTAATTGAAAATATGGAAAATCAAAAACCGGGAAATGGTAAAAACTGTAATGACCGACCGAATTGAAAATACCCTTAATTAACACAAAATCATTATGAAAAATCTATCTATTACAGCATACATTGCCGCTGCTTTTATAATTCTTTTTAACTACTCTGCTGATTCGCAAACCTATAAAATTGTTGGAACAGGAGTAACAAACTGCTATGGCAATTCCGCACCAATTACTTGCCCTACAAATCCTTCTGATGCATTTTACGGACAGTTTCACGGAATTGCAGCATCATATCAAAACAATGGCAACGGAACAATTACCGATAATAATACCGGACTTATGTGGATTCAGGCCAGAGGAAATAAAATAACATGGGACAGTGCATTTATTCTGGCAGCACAATGCAATACTGGCGGTTATAACGACTGGCGTCTGCCAACAATAAAGGAACTTTATTCACTTATCAATTTTACAGGTAAATCCGGAGTAACTCGTCCTTCCTGCATTGCATATCTTGATACAACTTATTTTGGATGGACAACCGGAAACCTTACACTCGGCGAAAGAATAATTGATGCACAGGACTATTCAGCTACTCAATATACAAGCCTGACAATGATGGCCGATACAACTATTTTCGGGGTAAATTTTGTTGATGGAAGAATAAAAGGTTATCCGAAATATGTGCCACCGGCAAATACTGTCTGTCAAAAGATGTATGTAAGATTTGTCCGTGGAAACACAAGTTATGGAATTAATAATTTTGTTGATAACGGCGACAGCACTATTACTGATAATGCCACAAACCTTATGTGGACAAAATATGATGATGGCAATGGAATGAACTGGCAGTCGGCACTGGCTTACGCACAAACAAAAAATGCACAGAATTATTTTGGGTATAATGACTGGCGTCTGCCAAATGCAAAAGAACTTCAAAGTATTGTTGATTATTCACGCTCACTTGACGCTACCGGTTCCGCTGCAATTGATCCTGTTTTCAACTGCACTGCCATAACTGATGAAGGCGGAAATACAAACTATCCATTTTACTGGAGCTCAACAACGCATCTTGATAATATGGGCGGAGTTTATGTGGCATTCGGCGAAGCGCTTGGTTATATGAAAATGCCACCAACCGTATCTTATTACACATTAAAAGATGTTCATGGTGCAGGTGCACAGCGCAGTGACCCCAAAGCAGGAAATCCACATTCATATTATCTTGGAGTAAATCAGACAGGTGACAGCGTATTTGGGCTTGGACCACAAGGCGATGTAATACGAATCAATAATTTTGTGCGCCTGGTTCGTGATAAAGGAACCGGCTCTATTGATGAAAATATGAATATCTATTTATTTAATATTTCCCCAAATCCCACAAAAGATATTTGTTTAATTTCTTTGAATAAAACCTATCCTAAAGTGAATTTAAAAGTATATAATACAATAGGTTGTTTGGTCAAGGAAATGACATTATTCAATATCAGCCAAACGGAGATCAGCCTGACTAATATGCCAGAAGGTGTTTATATTATTAATATAGAAGCTGACAATAACCGGTTTTCAAAAAAGTTAATAAAACTTTAGCCGAAAAGAATTTACATATTAGCAAAGAGAAACAGAGTTATTTGAAAATGATCTCATAACCTGAGCTAATTCTCCTTACCTTTGCATCTGAATTTAAAAACATTACTGTGACTTTCGAAGAATTAAACTTAAATAAACCTTTGCTGGATGCATTAGCTGATCTAGAATATGTATACCCCACTCCTATTCAGGAAAAAGCTTTTCCTGTTATAATGTCGGGACGAAATGTTGTTGGCATTGCACAAACAGGGACAGGAAAAACATTCGCTTACCTTTTGCCTTTATTACGACAATTAACTTTTTCCGACCAAAAGGACCCACGAATTCTAATCCTTGCTCCTACGCGTGAGCTCGTTATTCAGATACTTGATGAGATAGAAAAACTTTCGAAATACACTCACTACAGATCTGCAGCAGTTTATGGCGGTACAAATATGAACGCACAAAAACAGATTGTATATGATGGTATGGATATTCTCGTTGCAACACCGGGCAGACTTATTGACCTAACATTTACAAGAGTGCTGAGATTAAAGAATATTCAGAAACTGGTGATAGATGAAGTTGACGAAATGCTAGGTCTTGGTTTCAGAGCACAGCTTAATCAGGTATTTGAATTGCTTCCGCAGAAAAAACAAATGCTGATGTTCTCAGCTACATTGAATCCGGAAGTTGAAGAACTGATAAACAATTCAATCATCAATCCATGCAAAATTGAGATCGCAGCGCACGGTACACCACTTGAAAAAATAATTCAGAAAGGTTATTTCGTCCCGAACTTTAACACAAAAGTCAACTTGCTTGAAATGCTTTTAAAAGCAGATGATGAAATGAGCAAAGTCCTTGTTTTTGCTGCAACTAAAAAGCTTGCCGACCGCCTTTTCGAAAATATGGAAAAACTTTTCCCCGGAAAAGTCGGAGTTATACATTCAAACAAAACGCATAGCGGAAGATTAAATGCTATTAAGGAATTTCAGGAAGGAAAGCACAGAATAATTATTGCTACCGATATAATCGCTCGCGGAATGGATATCAGCGATGTAACTCATGTTATAAATTTTGATATGCCGGAAGTCCCTGGTGATTACCTTCACCGTATTGGCAGAACCGGAAGAGCAGATAAAGAAGGTATTGCCATTTCATTTATCAATCAGGTTGAGAAAGAATACCGGAAAGAAATAGAAAATCTAATGAAAAGAACAATTCCAATTGAGCCATTGCCAGAAGAAATTGTTATATCTGAGATTTTTTATGACGGTGAAAAGCCGACACCTCTGTTTGACAAAAATTATCTAAAGGAGCCATCAATTAAAGATTCAAAAGGTGCGTTTCATGAAAAGCTGGAGAAAAACAAGAAAATTAACCTCGGCTCTTCGTATAAAAGAAATCCCAAATTTACCAAGAGCGGGAAAAAGATTAAAAACAGAAAGAAATAAATGGAACAAAATTCTAACGATCCGCTGCATGGTAAAACACTTAAAGTGATTCTCGAATTTCTTGTTGAGGAATACGGTTGGGAAGACCTTTCGGATATTGTAAAAATAAATTGCTTTAGAACTAACCCAAGCATAAATTCAAGCCTTAAATTTCTCAGAAAAACCGACTGGGCAAGAAAGAAAGTGGAAATGCTTTATATAAGAACTTTAAAGAATAAGTGATTTAAATGAAAATTCACTGAAATAGCCGAACTCCGTGAAACTCCTCAATGTTAAAATATTTGACGAAAGTCCTCCGTGAAATAAAAAAGTGCTCTTACCATTTTTCACACAGAGGTTCGCAGAGAAATAAAAACTCCGTGTGTCTTAATTATAATTCATCTTCTTTTTCACCGCAGAGGCGCTGAGACGCAAAGTAAAACTCCGTGTATCTCAATCATACCAAACTCTGGAGGAAAGTCCTCCGTGCAACTCTGTGAAATAAAAAAGCACTTACCATTTCTTACACAGAGGTTCGCAGAGAAATAAAAACTATGTGTGTCTTAATTATAATTCATCTTCTTTTCACCGCAGAGGCGCTGAGACGCAAAGAAAAAACTCTGTGTATCTCAATCATACCAAACTTTGGACGAAAGTCCTCAGTGGTGCTTTGTGAAATAAAAAATCACTTACCATTTTTTACACAGAGGTTCACAGAGCACTTACCATTTTTTACACAGAGGTTCACAGAGATATTATGTTTGCAAAACAAAGCATAAGCTAAAATTCTTAATTTATTT
>CAZELC010000037.1:0-14032 GCA_964512865.1 uncultured Bacteroidales bacterium | reverse complement strand
GAAAAGGAAGGTTACCAAACTTACACTATTCCTGACGATGTGGGTGGTCGCTATTCAGTTTTGACTCCTGTAGGACTTCTGCCAATTGCTATAGCAGGTTTTGATATAGAAAAATTAATTTCCGGCGCTAAAACTGCCAAACAATTTCTTACTAATAATTTTACTTTAATGGAAAATCCAGCTGCATTGTACGCAGTTGTGAGAAATTGTATGTACCGTTTTGGGAAACCTATTGAAGTAATGGTTACTTATCAGCCTAATCTAGTTTATTTAACTGAGTGGTGGAAACAATTATACGGCGAAAGCGAAGGGAAAAAGAACAGAGGAATATTTCCTGCAGGTGTTAATTTTACTACTGATTTGCATTCTATGGGACAGTATTTACAGGAAGGTTTAAGAGTTTTGTTTGAAACAGTTATTTCTGTTGAGAAACCCTCTAAGTCATATTCTGTTCCTTATGATGAAGAAAATTCAGATGGCCTTAATTTTATTGCCGGAAAAAGATTGAATGAAGTAAATAAAATGGCTGAACTTGGCACAATGCTGGCGCATCTTGATGGTGGTGTGCCAAATATAAAAATTTCAATACCTGAAATCAACGAATATTATCTAGGACAGCTTATTTTCTTCTTTGAATATGCCTGTGCAATAAGCGGTTACATTCTTGGAGTTAACCCTTTTGATCAGCCGGGAGTTGAAGCATATAAAAATAATATGTTCGCTTTATTGGGAAAACCAGGTTATGAAAAAAGTACAGAAGAAATTAATAAAAGAATTCATTAATCACCCCAGCTGAATCCACCGGTTTCAATATCTGAAAGTGCCAGTATTTTGTCAGTTACGGTTTCAATTAATTCATTTATATTTTCAGGAAAACTGTAGAAAGAAGGGGATGCCGGACAAATTATACCGCCTGCTTCAGTTACTGATTTCATATTATTTATATGAATCAGGTTCAGTGGCATTTCTCTGGTGACAAGGATAAGCTTTTTCCTTTCTTTAAGCATAACATCAGCAGCTCTCGTCAGCAGGTCAGATGCAATACCGGAAGCAATCTTACCTAGAGTTGACATAGAACAAGGACAAACTATCATCACATCATATCCTGAAGTTCCAGAAGCTACCGGAGAGTAAAAATCATTTAATTTATATGTTTTAAAAGGGATATTTTTGTAATCTTCATTATTCAGTTCAAATTTCCAGACGTCAATTGCATTATCAGTAAGTAAAACACAACATTCATCAATCTGATCTTTAAGAATGTTTAATCTTTTAATTAGATTTTCTGCATAAATTGCCCCGCTTGCACCGGTGACCCCAATTATGATTTTTTTCTTATTTAGTTTCAATATTTATTAGTTTTTTGTTTTTAATAAGGGGATTATTGCGAAGTGAAATAGAATTTGGGAACTCAACCTGAATGCCCACTATAATTACAGAGTTGTATTGTAAGCGGTCAAGACGCTGTGCCGGATGACCACGTTCTCCTCTGACCGGTATAATTGAGGTTGAGTATCTTGCAAAAATAAAAAAATCATTGAAAACATTATAGCTCAATCCACCAAAGCCACTAAAATCAATTCTTTTAAATGGTGGTCTATCAGTGCTTAACGGGTTGCCTCCTGTGTCAAAACCATCTTCCACATTTTCCGTTTTTATAAGTACGCCAAGCTGCGGACCAATATCCACGAGCAAGCGTCTTGATAAAATAAACCTGTATGCTAAATTTGCCTCAACATAATTAAGGTTGCATTTATACCAAACCAAATCGTTTTTATCAGCTCTCGCTGTTTTCCTGCTTCCTTTTTGAATGAAATTCAATTCAAGTTGTAAAATAGATTTGCTTCCCAGATAAACATTTGAAAATGCTCCGGCGCATAATCCGGCTTTGTTAAAACCACTCAACTGGTCACCCGATAATTGCGTGGCACTTAATCCTGCTGTGAAGCCGCCATGGAATTTTTGTGCGTAAATAGAAACAAAAACGGATAATAAACAGATTAACAGTAAAAATCTCTTCGCCATAACAATTCAGATTTATCCGTAAAAATACAATTTTTTATAGAATCTTTCCTGTATTTTTTTTGATGAAATGATTTCATAAAACACAGGAAAACAATATAATAATAATATATGGTGTCAAAATGGCTGCTGAAAAAGGCGGTTAAATGTCAAAATGGCGCAGAAATTCAAATGGCATTTGTTTTGAAAAATGCATGAAAAAATAATAAAAAACTAAAAATAGGAGGAATAAATTATGAAAATCGTAAAATGGAGAAATGAACCTTCAGTTTTTGATCTGATGAACAGTTTTTTTGAAAATGATTTGAATTTTGAAAACAAATTCAGCAACTATTCACCGGCAACAAATGTTGTTGAAAATGAAAATGGTTTTGAGCTTGAGCTTGCCTCTCCGGGTTTGGCCAAGGAAGATTTTAAAATAAGTGTTGAAAATAATGTGCTTACAATCTCAAGCGAAAAAGAAGTTAGCAACGAACAAAAGGAAAGGAATTATACCAGAAAGGAATTTATGGTCAGCTCATTTTCAAGATCTTTTACTTTACCTAAAACTGTTGATGTTGACAAGATAAAAGCACAGTACAAGGATGGTATTCTTAAGGTTGAACTTCCAAAAAAAGCTGAAGAAACAACAAAAATTCAGAAACAAATAGCAATAAACTGATTTAACAGATTAATGTTCATAAAAAAAGGGGAAGCAAAATTGCTTCCCCTTTTTTATTTTTAATTTTGAGAAGATTGTATATTATGGAAGAAAGAATATTCTCTTCGGGGATTAAGTTTATAAGAGCATTTATGATATTGTCTCTTTTAATGTTTTTTTCCTGCAATACAGTTAAACAAAATAAAAGTTCTAAAAAATCAATCAAGAAAGCAAGTCCAAACAAACCAGTTAATAATGTAAATAAAGTTTATTCCGACAATTTCTACAAAGAATATTCTAAAAAACTAGGGGTTGAATTAGTTGGTAATGAAGATAAACAATTTATTGCCGAGATTGCAGGATGGTTAAATGTTCCTTATAAATATGGAGGAAAAACAAAGGAAGGCACTGACTGCTCAGGCTTATCGACAGCCATTTATAAAAATCTTTTCAATATTGACCTTTACAGAAGTTCCGAAGATCAAATGAAGAACGTTACAATGATTGAAAAATCAGAGCTGAAAGCCGGTGATTTACTTTTTTTTAAAATTTCAGCCGACAGAGTTTCGCATGTCGGAATTTATATTGCAAATGGCAAATTTATTCACGCTTCTACAAAAAGAGGTGTTGTGATAAATGATTTAGCTGAAGAATATTATGTAAAAACCTTTTATAAATGTGGAAGGGTAATTAAAAAAAGCGTTAAGGCACAATAATGTCGAATATAAAAAAATCACATATTGCTATTACAATTGCTTCATTGCTGTTTGGAATGAATTACTGGATTGGTAAAAAGCTAATGCCGGATTTCATGGATCCATACCAGATTACATTCTTCAGGCTAATTGGCGCTTATTTAATATGTTATACCTATGAAAAAATATGGGTAAGAGTAAAAATCGACAGAAAGGACATTTTAAAAATAGCACTTCTGTCGTTTACAGGAGTTGGTATAAGCCAATTGCTGTTTTTTATCGGTTTGAACTATACATCTCCGGTTGATGCATCAATAATACATGCATTAAGCCCGATTGTAATTTTGTTAATGGCTGCTTTTATTATGAAAGAGAAAATTACAGGTGTAAGAATAGCCGGAATATTAATAGGTGCCGCCGGAGCCTTTATGATTATAGCTTTAAATCAGAATTCTGAACTTGCTCCGGGTAGTCTAAAAGGGAACTTGTTGGTTCTGGCAAATATAACGCTTTATTCCTATTATTTAGTTATGATCAAACCATTGATGGCTAAATACAACGTATTTACTTTGATGAAATGGCTTTTCCTTTTTGCAATTTTATTCGTTACTCCTTTTACAATCAGTTCTGTCATTAAAACCAACTTTTCAGCTTTTACCGGATACTCTTGGTTTTCATTATTTTATGTAATTATTGGAACTACTTTTTTAGCTTATATTCTTACTGTTTTTGCTCTTAGATACCTGAGTTCAGTAGTTGTCGGGTTTTACATTTACCTTCAGCCTCTTGTATCGGTTATAGCAGGTTTACTTATTTTTAATGAAAAACTCACCTCAATAAAAATAATCGCTGGGCTGCTGATTTTTCTTGGGATATATTTGGTAAACCGGCAGAAGGACGATTCCAAAGTAGAAAATATAAATGAGTTAGAGTAAGTGCCTGAAAGGTATAAGCAATCTTTCAAGTATTTTATGAAAAACAGGCCGGTTTTTCCATTTTTCATAGTTGAAAGGTTCACAACTTTCAATTGTTCTTTCAACATGTTCTTTTAAAAGAGAAATTACTTTGTCGTTCTTGCCTGTTAACAAAATTTCATGCATATAACGAAAACTTCTGTAATCGAAGTTTGAAGATCCAAGCGCAAATGTCTCATTATCAATAATCATAATCTTTGCATGAAGATTATATGGTTTATAAAAAAGAAATTTAACATTGCTTTTGTAAAAATGACCAAAATATTGGCTTCTGAGAATATCAACAACAGAAACATCTGAATTTAAAGGAGTTATAATCTTAACCTTAACTCCCCGGTTTGACGCATCAATCAAACACTTTCGCAAATAAAATCCCGGCAGAAAATATGGCGTTTCAATAATTATTTCACTTTTAGCATCTTTAATCAGATTTTCAAATTTCTTTTTAATTCGCTGCTTTTGAAGGGACGGTACATCGCATATTATTTTGTAATCACCATGAGAATATGTTCTAGCATGAGCTTTTTTATTATAAACGAGCTTGTTATATATTCTCCGACTGTTATAAAATGTTTTTTTGAAGGTTTGTATAATATCGCCTTCAATACGAAGTATTGCTTCGCGCCAACTAAGCGAGTATGCCGTAAGGTTAGCGGAGCCAATATATGAGATTTTATCGTCAATTAGCAATAGTTTCCTGTGATTTCTCCTATGGTGTTTTGTGAAAGAGTCAAATGTATATTTCATCTTTTTAAAATACCTGACCTCTCCACGATTTTTTATAAGCTCAGTAAAAAATGGCAAAGCGGCTGTTGAACCCCAGGAATCTAAAAGTAACCGTATTTTAACTCCTTCTTTTGCCTTTCTTGTAAGAGCATCCCTGAACCTTTCCCCAATAGTGTCATTTGAAAATTTATACATTTCAAGAAAAATATACCTTTTGGCATTCTCAATATCATTTAACATTGAATTGAAAAGTTTAAAGGTGTCATCAAAAAATGTAAATTCCTGTTGATTTTTGATTTCCATAAATAATTGTAAATCTTTATTTTACTCTTTCAGGATTATTGTTGATAAAGGCTTTCCAACCGGAATAACTTACCTTATCGGCAGATGGCTTCCTTTGGAAATAATGACAAACAGCTGCAGCAAGACCATCGGTGGCATCCAGATATTTAGGCATTTCGCCAAATTTTAGAAGCCTTTCAAGCATAGACGCAACCTGCTCTTTTGAAGCACTTCCTTTTCCTGTTATCGATTGCTTTATTTTTCTCGGGGAATATTCGAAAACAGGGATGTCTTTATAAAGTGCGGCGACTATTGCAACTCCTTGAGCCCTGCCAAGTTTGAGCATAGATTGTACATTTTTTCCGAAAAAAGGAGCTTCAATTGCAAGTTCATCAGGCTTGTGATTTTCAATAAGATTTAATACGGTTTCAAATATTTTTTTTAGCTTTAACGGCTGGTTATCGATTTTATCAAGCTTAAGAACATCCATTTCAATTAATGAAATAGCGTTACCTGTCTGTTGGATAAGACCATAACCCAATATATTGGTTCCGGGGTCAATTCCTAATATAATACGATCGGTACTCAATTATTAATTATGATGAAGAAGACAAAATTATACAAAGCTGCAGATATTTTAATAAAATTTACAATAATTGTTGCTTCTTACTATATTATTTACAGGGAACTGTTTTATAATCAGGATTATAGAAACGCTTTTTTGGTTTTTGGAAATATTTTATATATTGAAAATATAATTTTGTTTTTAATTCCCTTATTTTTATTAATGTTATTAAACTGGGGTATTGAAGCGGTAAAATGGGAAATTTTGGTTTCGAAATTTGAAAAAATAAAAATTTGGGAGTCTTTTAATGCAATTTTAGCCGGAACTACAATTAGCTCTGTTTTTCCTAATAGAGCCGGTGAATTTATCGGACGAGTGTTTATTCTTAAAACTGAAAATAGAATAAAAGGAAGTTTGGTTACTTTTATTGGAAATATAAGTCAGCTTTTAACAACAATTATTTTTGGATTAGCCGCCTTTTTCTTGTTTTCCTTGCTTTTCGTATCTGAATTCAAAAATGCCGGCTTTTTTACGTATTCGGCAATTCTGTTATTGATATTCGCAATAATATTTGCAATGCTTTATTTTTACTTCAATATTTCTGCTTTGCAAAAAATCAGTAAAAGAATCTTCAAAACAAAATGGAAAAAGCTCAGTAATTATTTGGAAGTATTTGGTGAATACAACTCAGATGAATTACGTAAAATACTATTTCTTAGTTTAATACGATATTTGGTTTTCTCATTTCAATTTTATCTTTGTTTTGTATTATTTGGTATTAATCTAAACATTTTTGAAGGATTACTCATAATTGCATTTATATATTTGCTGATAACCGCAATACCAACTGTAGCATTATCGGAGATAGGAGTCAGAGGTTCGGTTTCACTTTTTGTTTTTAGTCTTTATTTTGCTGCAAGAGGAAAGAACATTGATGATTATAAAATTGCAATCGTTGCTGCATCTGCACTAATTTGGATTATTAACCTTATAATTCCGGCAATTTTTGGAAGTTTTATAATTATGAAATATAAATTGTTTAAAAAGTAAAAATGGGAACAACAGCTTTAATAGTATTACTGATTATTTGCATTATTGCTGTTCTTTATTGCATTTTTATTCTGTTTGTTTCATACGGTTTCTTTATGACGAAAACGGAGATTCTGTCCGAAAAAAATGATTCAGTTTCTGTAAGTATTATTGTGGCTTTTAAAAACGAACAGCAAAATATTGTCGAATGCTTAAAGTGTTTATTTAAGCAATCTTATAATAAAAATAACACAGAAATTATATTAGTCGACGATTATTCCACTGACAACAGCTTTCTTTTTGCAGAAAATGAAATCAGGAACTATAATGCTGATAATATTAAATTAGTATCATTAAAAAATATGAATATTTCTGGCTCTAAAAAAAATGCTGTAGAAACTGCTGTTAATATTGCATCCGGAAAACTCATAATTTTAACTGATGCTGATTGTCGAATGTCGGAAAAATGGGTAGAAACTATTGTAGGTTTTTATATCCGAAAAAAGCCTAAACTTATTTTAGGCCCGGTAAGGTATAATTATAAAAACAGCTTTTTTCAGAGGATACAATCACTTGAATTTCTGAGCTATATAGCTGCTGCTTGCGGAACGGCTTATCTAAAAAAACCTATATTATGCAATGGTGCCAATATGGCTTATGAAAGAGATTTATTTATAAACCTCGACCCGTACAATGATAATAAAAATTATAATTCAGGGGATGATATTTTTCTTTTACAAAAGCTTAAGAAAGTTTGGGGTGGTTCAAATATAAGTTTCTTAAAAAACAGTTGTGCCATCGTTGATACTTTTCCTGAGGAAAGTATAAAAGGTTTTATCAAGCAGAGAGTAAGATGGGCTTCAAAAAGTAAAGGGTATAAGGATATTTTTACAATTTTGTCTGCTTATTTGATTTTCATTTACAGTTTTTTCATTTTGCTTTTGCTGCCTTTTGCAATTTTTTACTCAGAATTACGATTTGCATTTCTTCTCTTTTATTTAATTAAAATTATTATTGATTTCCCTTCTTATTTGATGATAACCGGATTTACTTCACAACGGAAATTATTATGGTACTATTTACCGCTGCAAATTCTTTATCCGCTCTACATTGTTTATGTAGGAATAAAAAGTACATTAAAAAAAAGATGATTATTTTTTTAATATCGCTCCGGCAATGACGAGATCTACCGGTCTTGTTATTTTTATGTTCTCGGGGCTTCCATCAATAAGATGAATAGTTTCTCCTGATGATTCAAAAACAGAAGCGTCATCAGTAAAATCTGAATTGAAATTCTGTTTATATGCTTTTTTAATAAGCTCAGTATTAAAGCATTGAGGAGTCTGAACAATAAGGAAGTTTTCCCTGTTAACCGGTTTACTTATAAGACCGTTTCTTTCACGTATGGATTCATTTATTTTTATTACCGGAATGGCATTCCCATATATTTCTGCATTATAATATGCCGATGAGATAACTTTTTGAGAAACGCAAGGTCTCACGCTATCGTGAATGGCTACAATTGAGTCATTTTCATCAATGTGGCTAAGACCGCTTTTAACAGAGTGAAATCTTTCAGGTCCTGAATCTGCTATAATATGAGGAATTTCAAATTCATACTCTTTTACTAGTTTTTTCCATAATTCAAGATGCTTTTCAGGGATAACGATAATAATTTTTATCAAAGAATCATTTTGGTAAAATGCCTTTATTGTATGCATTATTACAGGAAGACCGTTAATTTCCAGAAATTGTTTAGGGATTTCGTTACCCATGCGGATACCACTTCCACCGGCAACAACTATCAAGTATTTTTTCAAGTTCTATATTATTAACATAGCATCGCCATAAGTGAAAAAGTGATATTTTTCATTTACAGCTTCTTTGTAAGCTTTCATTAAAAGATCATATCCGGCAAATGCTGCAACCATAATCATTAGTGATGACTGTGGAAGGTGAAAATTTGTCACCATTCTGTTGGCAATACTAAATTCATAAGGTGGGTAAATGAACTTATTTGTCCAACC
Organism: uncultured Bacteroidales bacterium; assembly: GCA_964512865.1. Classification (GTDB taxonomy): domain Bacteria; phylum Bacteroidota; class Bacteroidia; order Bacteroidales; family CAIWKO01; genus CAZELC01. The sequence continues at coordinate 5,072 of CAZELC010000037.1, read as the reverse complement.
GTTAAAAGGTTTAATATGACCTGAAATGGTAACAGAAGATTCTGCTGCTTTCATAGAAGTTGTACCGATGGCGCAAATATTCTTTCTGTCTTCTTTAGCTTTATTAACAATTTCAACTGCCCGCGGATGAATAATAACCTGTTCAGAATCGCATTTATGTTTTGTAAGATCTTCAACATCAATACTTCGAAAATTTCCCAAGCCGGCATGTAAGGTTATTTCAGCAAAATTAACACCTTTAAGCTCAAGTCTTTTCATTAATTCACGACTAAAATGCAGTCCTGCGGTTGGTGCAGCTACAGCACCTTCGTTTTTTGCATAAATAGTTTGATAACGTTCTTTGTCATCTTCATCAGTAGGTCTTTTTATCATTTTTGGCAATGGAGTATCGCCCAGACTTTCAATGGTTTTTTTGAAATCTTCATAAGGACCGTCAAATAAAAATCGCAGAGTTCTTCCCCTTGATGTTGTATTGTCAATTACTTCGGCAACAAGAGAGTCGTCATCACCAAAATATAATTTATTGCCAATTCTAATTTTTCTGGCAGGATCAACAAGCACATCCCAAAGTCGTGAATCGTGATTTAATTCTCTTAAAAGAAAAACTTCAATTTTAGCACCTGTTTTTTCTTTTTTACCATAAAGGCGTGCAGGAAAAACTTTTGTGTTGTTAATTATAAGAACATCACCGTCGTCAAAATATTCAAGTATATCTTTAAAAACCTTATGTTCAATTGTTTGCTTCTTGCGGTCAACTATCATCAACCTGGAGCTGTCTCTCTGTTTTGCTGGTCTGTCAGCAACCAGTTCTGATGGTAAGTGAAATCTAAATTCAGATAACTTCATATAAATCAATAAATTACGAAAAATTGCAAATTGCTATGCAAATATAATATTCCTGAAAGGTGAAGTCAAGTATTTTCATATAAATATTTATGAAAATCACCTAATTGGAAAAAAATTAAGTCGGAAAAATTATGTTTAAAGAATTTTAACACTAGTTATAAATATGTAAATATACTCCGTCAAAATTATTTCTGTACCTTTTAAGCGGCACCGTTGCAGGTCCGTTCACAACAGAACCATCGAGGATTAGAAAAGTGGAGCCGCAAGTTTTATCAACGGCCATCACGTCTGTTGAGTCAACTTCAATACGTGCTTCACTTATATCGGCATCGTAAGTACAGCATCTTTCAAAACTCATAAATTCATCAATAGAACTTCTGTAAACAAGAATACCTTTTACTCCACCAGTGAGGTAAAGCCAACCTCCAACATGATTCAACTCCATGTAAATTGTAGATGTAACATCTATATTTATATCAACATAAACATTTGGAATACTTGCATAATCATTTTTTTTACAGGAATTTCCACTACTGAATAAAAATATAAAACATAAAAGACAAGAAACTTTTCCAGCTACACTCACGACAGATTAATATATGTTCTGCAAAGTTATAAAATTTTTTTTAAAGCCCAAATATTTGTATATTGTGCTGATATTTAAGTTTTTTCGTATTATAACAATAAAAATGTTAATATTTTGTTTTAATCAGTATAATACGCTTTATCAATTAATATAATTTAGTCAAGAAATTAAACGTATTAAAATGAAAAAGATTGTATTTGCTTTGATAATTTTGAGCCTTGGGATATCTTCAATAGGTTTTACGGGCTGTAGCAAGTTTTCCAAAATGAAGAGAGAGGAAGCAAAACGCCATAAAAAGTTTGAAAAAGACAGGGAGAAGCAAAAAAAGGAAGAGCAGCTTGCTTATGAAAATGCAGTTCAAAGAAATTATGATATGCAATCTCCTGAAACACAAAAAGCAATGAGGGAAAATGCCAAGAAATCGGAAAAATACATGAGGCAGATTAATCATAAAAAAGAGTTTTTCCTGACAAGGTGGTGGCATTCAATATTTAAACCTGGCAAGAAAAAGGCTCCCAGCAAACGCAACTTGTAACTTTTAATTAATGGATATCACATTATTGGTGAATCGTTTTATTTTTTTTACCCATACAAGGTTTATAATAATTATCTCCTTAGTCTTTTCATTGTCATTTACTTATGCACAAGAGAATAACAGAATAAAGTTTCAAAGGATTTCTTCTGAAAATTTTAAAATTGAAAAAGGGTTATCTCAAAACTCTGTCAATAGTATACTTCAGGATAAAGATGGATTTATATGGTTTGGGACATGGGATGGACTTAACAGATATGATGGGTTTAATTTTGTGATTTATAAATCAAATGTACTAAACAAGGAAAATGTCCTTAGTAATCAGACTATTACGGCATTGTTCGAGGATAAGTCCGGCTTTTTATGGGTTGGAACTGAAAAAGGTCTTAACCGGTTTGATAAAAAAAGGCAAAAAATATTACTGTTCAGACATATTGAAAATGATAAAAATACCATTAGCGGCGATACTATTTTAAGTTTTGCTGAAGATGAATTGGGAAATATGTGGGTTGGAACAAATTTCGGTCTGAATAAATTCAACCCTAAAAATAGTACTTTTGAGCGATTTAGATTTGATCCGAATAATGCCAATAGCCTTGCTAACAATATTATTTATTGCATAAAACCTGATAAAAAAGGAAACCTTTGGATAGGTACAGAAAAGGGTATCAGCGTTCTGAATATTAAAAGCAGGGTTTTTAGCCATTTTTTCCCAAATAACCAAAACGAAAATTCAATTTCAAGTGATATTGTATTTTCATTATTATTTGATAAAATGAATGGATTATGGATTGGAACTGATAACGGACTTGATTATATGAATTTGAAAACCAAAACAATACTTCATTATTATCATAAGCCCAACGATTTTTCAAGCATAAGTAATAATTCAATAAGTTCAATTTTTGAAGATAGTTTTGGTCTCCTTTGGATTGGAACCAACGGAGGCGGAGTAAACCTTTTCGATAAAAATAATAAGAGGTTTCTGCATTTTAAAAATAATACTTTCGATAATACATCATTATCTGACGATTATATCAGCCTGATTTATGAGGACAGGTCCGGAATCCTTTGGATTGGAACTAAATGGAAAGGCGTTAATATCTTTGACAGGTTCTCCAATAAATTTGAACATTACAAACATATTACTGATGATAATAACAGCCTGAATAACAATATTGTTTGGGCAATACGCGAGTGCAGTGATGGATTACTTTATGTTGCTACAGATGAAGGAATTAACATTCTTAACAGGAATACCAACAAGTTTTCTTTCCTGAAAAGAGAACCCGGAAAAGCTAATACTCTGGTAAGCAATCTTGTAAGAGTAATTTTTGAAGATAGCAAGAATAATCTGTGGATAGGTACTTTAGATAAAGGAATTGATAGATATGAAAGGAAAACAAAAAAGTTCACACATTTTACTTATGATAAAAATAATCCAAACGGAATCAGCAATAATCGAATTTGGGGTGTGATTGAAGATGCAGAAGGATTTATTTGGATTGCCACAAGCGGAGGAATTAACAAATTTGATCCTAAAACGGAAACATTTATCAAGTATAAAAACGAACCCGGCAATATATACAGCCTTAGTGATGACCAGGTTACTTCACTTTACATTGATAATAACGGAATTTTGTGGGCATGTACTTATAAAGGGGTTAATTATTTCGATCCAAAAACAAAGCGGTTCTATAGATTTCAAAATATACCCGGTGATGATAACAGTCTGAGCTGTGATGGTGTTTTCAGTATTTATCAGGATAAAACAGGTATTTACTGGGTGGCAACAATTGGCGGCGGTCTTAATAGATTTGACCTCAAACGTAATGAATTCAAACACTATCTTGAAAAAGACGGTCTGTCAAATAATGTAGTTTATGATATTTTAGATGATGGCAGCGGAAATCTTTGGATAAGCACTAATTACGGTCTTTCAAAATTTAATATCAAAACGGAAACTTTTATTAACTATGATGTTAAAGATGGAATTCAAAGCAATGAGTTTAATAGCGGCTCAGTTTTTCATAATAAGAAAACAAACGAAATGTTTTTTGGCGGAATGAACGGTTTTAATTCATTCTATCCACTCGATATAAGAATAAACAAATCAGTCCCGAAAATTGTTATATCATCATTTAAAGTTTTTGATATTGAACAACTTGCTGAGTTAAGCAACGGCGATACAATTAACCTGAATTATTCTGATAATTTCTTTTCATTTGAGTTTTCGGCTTTGGATTTTTCTAATCCTTCAAAAACAAAATACGCTTATATTTTAGAGAATTATGACAAGGAATGGAATTACTGTGATGCTTATAAACGCTTTGCTGGTTATACGAAAGTTCAACCCGGTTATTATGTATTTAGAGTAAAAGGAGCAAGCAGCGAAGGGATATGGAATGAAGAAGGGATTTCAGTAATAATAATTATTAAACCGCCATGGTGGGGAACCTGGTGGTTTCGTGTACTTTTCACAATTGCAGTATTTTCAATAATCTGGTACATCATTTATTTGAGAATCAGAAATATCAGAATTAAACATGAGGATGAAAAAAAACTCCTACAAATCGAAAAGCAAATGTTCGAATTGGAGCAAACGGCATTAAGGCTGCAAATGAATCCTCATTTTATATTTAATTCGCTTAATTCAATCCAAAGTTTTGTTATTTCAAACGATACAGATAAAGCGATTAATTATCTGGCAAAATTCTCTCAATTGATGCGTCTTATACTTGCACATTCACAGCAATCTTTTGTCCCGCTTAATGATGAACTTAAAGCTATTTCATTTTATTTGGATATTGAACAGTTGCGTTTTGATAATAAATTTGATTTTATAATAAACGTAGATAACAGAATTGATCAGGAATTTATTGATGTTCCTCCTATGATTATACAGCCGTATGTCGAAAATGCCATTATTCATGGAATACTTCATAAAGCTGGAAAAGGGTTGATAAAAATCAATATGAAATTAATAAATGAAAACACAATTCTTTGCTCTGTGGAAGATGATGGAATAGGCAGGGAAAAGGCAATTCAGATAAAAAAACAATCAGACCTAAGGCATAAGTCAAGAGGTATGCTGATAACACAGAAAAG
>CAZELC010000036.1:0-14155 GCA_964512865.1 uncultured Bacteroidales bacterium | reverse complement strand
TACTCCGGCAATACCAAAAACTCATATTGAACTGAAGTATTATGTTGAAAATAAATTTAATGTAAAAAAGCGTTCTGAAGTACTTGGTGAAATTACGACTAATTACTTCACGGTTGCCGTTGCCGGAACTCATGGTAAAACAAGTATTTCGACCATGATTTCACATATTTTATTTTCATCGGGCGAAAAAATAACCTCTTTTGTCGGAGGCATAAGCAAGAACTTTAAAACCAATTTCGTAAATATAAAAAATGCAGAATTGATTATTGTTGAAGCTGATGAATATGACAGGTCATTCCTGACTCTTAATCCGGATATTGCAGTAATTTCATCTGTCGATGCTGACCATCTCGATATTTATGGCACTAAAGAAAGCATGGAATTATCTTTCGGAATGTTTGCCGATAAAATTAAAAAAGATGGATCTCTGGTAATCAACAATAAATTGCATTTAAAACCGGCGAAAGATTATAAAACTTTTAGTTATTCAGCAAAGAATAAATGCGATTACTATGCTGAAAACATCAGGATAATAAAATCCGAATTTATTTTTGATCTTATATATCCTCATGGAAAGATTAAAGATATTAAGCTGGGTGTTCCGGGCCGACATAATGTTGAAAATGCTGTTGCCGCTTCTGCAGTGGCTTTGCTATTAAATGTTTCTGAAGAAAAGATAAAAAATGCTTTGGCTTCATACTCAGGTGTTTGCAGGCGATTCGACTATCAGATAAAAAGAGATGATTTTGTATTTATTGACGATTATGCACATCATCCCGAGGAGCTTAAGGCAATAATAACTGCTGTTAAAGAACTTTACCCCGGGCGAATGATAACTGGTGTTTTCCAACCTCATTTGTACTCACGAACAAGAGATTTTGCAGATGGTTTTGCTGATAGCCTTAGCATGCTTGATGATATTGTGCTTCTGGATATTTATCCTGCAAGAGAATTACCGATTGAAGGAGTAACATCTTCAATGCTTCTTGAAAAAATAAGCTCTAACAAAAAATGTCTTGCACAAAAATCTGAACTTATCCGGCTTCTTAAATCAAAAAATCCTGAAGTCCTTATCACACTTGGCGCAGGTGACATTGACCAGTTTGTAGAACCAATTAAAAAAGCTTTTGAAAATCAATAAATGAAGAAAAAAATTATCAATATCATAATCTGGGCTCTGGTAGTTTTATGCCTGATAATAATTCCCTTTATTGTAAGTAAAATTTATAATAACGGAATTTGTAAAGATGTTGTTATTTCAATAAAATACAATAGTGAAACTCACTTTATTACAGAGGGCGATATTCACGAGTACCTTGTCGGATTAGGAAATCCGATGAAAGATAAAAAACTCTCAACAATTAATGTCGAAAGTGTCGAAAAGTTGCTGAGAAATAATGAATATGTCAAGGAAGCGGTTGTTTATCTGAGCGTTGACAAAATTGCACAGATAAATATTATTCAACGTAACCCTATCGTCAGAGTTCAAAATTCAATTAGTCAGAACTTTTACATTAGTGATGATGGAAAGCTTATGAGATGTCAGACAGGTAAACCGGCAAGAGTAATGCTGGCCTCGGGAAGAATTTTTGAGATGTTTAATTCGAATATTGATTTGAATGTTGATTCATGTGAATCAAAAAAAGATTCCATAGTTTGCAATACAGTGCTTTATAAGATTTTTGCAATATCAAAATATATTAATGGGGATAAGTTTTTGCAAGCTCAGATTGAGCAGCTTTATGTGAAATCACCACGCGAAATACTTCTGATTCCTAAAGTTGGCAATCATATAATTAAATTTGGTGATATTGATGATTTAAAAGAAAAATTTGATAAACTTGTAATATTTTATAATAAAGGAATTTCCTCTGAAGGTTGGGAAAAATATGATACAATAAATCTGAATTTTAAGAATCAAGTAGTTTGTTCAAAAAAAATATAATATTATGGAAACATCTGAAATTATTGTAGGTTTAGACATTGGAACGACAAAAATAGCAGCAATTGTCGGTCGCCCAAACAAAAATGGGAAAATTGAAATTCTTGGTTATGGAAAGGCAAAATCTATCGGTGTCAGAAGAGGTGTTGTCTCAAATATTGAAAATACAATAGAATCAATAAAAGAAGCAGTTGCCGAAGCTGAGAAACTTGCAGGTGTTGATATTCGTGTTGTAAATGTTGGAATTGCCGGTCAGCATATCAAAAGTCTTCAGCACAGGGGAAGCCTTATCAGAAATAATGTTGATGCCGAAATAGGACAAAATGATATTGACCGCTTGGTTGAAGATATGTACAAATTAGTGATGCAGCCCGGAGAAGAAATAATTCATGTTATTCCACAGGAATATATTGTCGACGGCGAACCGGGAAATAAAATCCCTATTGGAATGGCAGGCGTCTGCCTCGAGGCAAATTTCCATATAATCACCGGACAAGTTGGCGCAGTTAAGAACATCTATAAATGTGTAAACAAAGCAGGGCTGGAAATTGCTGAACAGATACTCGAACCTTTAGCTTCTGCAGATGCTGTTTTGAGTGATGAAGAACGTGAAGCAGGTGTGGTTCTGGTTGATATTGGAGGAGGAACCACAGATATTGCAATTTTCCATGATGATATTATCCGACATACTGCTGTTATTCCATTAGGTGGCGATATAATTACTGAAGACATAAAAGAAGGATGTACAATCATTAAAAATCAGGCTGAAGCACTTAAAATCAAATTCGGATCGGCGCTTCCAAGCGAAAGTAAAGTGGAAGAAATAGTTTCCATCCCGGGGCTGAAAGGAAGACCACCGAAGGAAATATCTGTGAAAAACCTTGCAAGCATTATTGAAGCACGAATGGGCGAAATATTTGAACATGTGTTTTTTGAAATAAAAAATTCGGGTTATCATAAAAAGCTCATTGGCGGTATTGTTCTTACAGGTGGCGGCGCAAAACTTAAAAATATTGCACAGCTTTGCGAATTTATTACCGGAATGGATACCAGAATAGGATATCCTAATGAACACCTTGCCGAAAATGTCCCCGAAGATATGGGTCATCCGATGTACTCAACAGGTGTCGGGCTTGTAATTAAAGGGATACAAAACTATTCTAAACTCGCTGATAAAGAACCATCAGTGAATAAAAGTGTTGCAACACATTCAAAAAAAGTAAGAGGAAATTTCTTCGATTCTTTATTTAAAAAAAGTAAACAGTTTTTCGACGAGGAATCAATTAATTAACAATTATCAGTTAATAAATATTGATATTTGTTTTAATTGGAAGAGAAAAATTGAATATTTTTAAATCTTATAATTTCAATGCCTGTATATGATAAAATTTGACCTACCCAAGAACCAGTCTTCTATTATTAAAGTTATCGGTGTTGGTGGCGGCGGAAGCAATGCTGTAAACCACATGTATAAACAGGGAATTAAAGGTGTTGACTTTGTTATTACAAACACCGATAATCAGGCACTTGAAACAAGCCCTGTGCCTACAAAAGTGCAGCTTGGCGCTAATCTTACAGAAGGTATGGGCGCCGGCTCTATTCCTGAAGTCGGGCGTGAAGCGGCAAAAGAAAATATTGAAGAGATTAGAAACGTCTTGCAAAATAACACTAAAATGGTGTTTATTACTGCCGGAATGGGTGGTGGAACCGGAACCGGAGCAGCGCCGGTTATTGCTTCCATTGCTAAAGAAATGGGAATACTTACCGTTGGTATCGTAACAGTCCCTTTTAATTTTGAAGGAAGAAAAAGACGTATGCAGGCAGATGCAGGTATTCAGGAATTGAGAAAAAACGTTGACACACTGTTAATTATTTGCAATGATAAACTGCGTGAACTTTGCGGCGACCTTAAGCTGTCGGAAGCTTTCAGCAGAGCAGATAATATTTTGACAGTTGCTGCAAAAGGTATAGCAGAAATAATAACCGTTACAGGTTATATTAATGTTGACTTTAAAGATGTAAATACAGTTATGCGCAATTCCGGTGTAGCAATTATGGGAACCGGAGTGGCAAATGGCGAAGATAGAGCAATTAAAGCTGTTGAACAGGCACTTACTTCTCCGCTGCTTAATGATAGCAATATAAAAGGCGCAAAAAATATCCTTCTCTATATAGCATCAGGCGTAAATGAAGTAACTATGGATGAAGTTACAGAAATTACTGATTATATTCAGACAGAATCAGGCTCAACTGCAGAAATAATTTGGGGAAACGGCAATGATGATTCTCTTGACGATATGATTAGTGTTACTATTATTGCTACAGGATTTAACTCAAATATAGCAGGGGAAATTGTTAGTGAAAATAATACTGCAGTATCTCAAAGAAAAGTTGTGAATCTTCATGAAGAAGAAATTAAAGTTGAAAAACAAGAAACTGCTGATCTTGAAGATATTAAAATAATTACAAAAAACATTGTAGAAAATAATATCTACCCGCCAAAGGAAACATTCGAAGCTAAAAATACTGCTCAACCTTTTAAAGATCAAAATACTAACCCGTCTGAAGATTTTAAAATCAATTTAATTGATGATGATATTGCGGAAAAGAGTTTTTCGTCTGCCGATATTTATGATGAAGAAATAGAGAATATTGTCGAGTTTAAACTTAACAATACATTTAACAACGATGAAGCGGTTCCGAAAAAAATTGAGAATAAGATTGATGAACCATACTCTTTTACTACAAGCAATCCATATTTAGAAGAGGAAAAAAAGGATTACGAAAAAACTCTTGAGGATAATATTAAGATACGCCACCATGAAAGAATGTCGAAATTAAGAGAGATGAGCCTTAAAATCAGAACTGCATCTGGACTTGCCGAAATAGAAAAAGAACCGGCATACATGAGGAAAAATGTAGTTCTTTCTAATGTTACTCCCTCTTCAGAGACTGAAATATCTAAATATTCGCTTGGACAAGATGATGAGAACAAATCAGAATTGAAATCCAATTCTTACCTCCACGATAACGTGGATTAGAAGAAAAGTAATTTTAAACTGTAATGTCATGGCCAAGGCTATGACATTTTTTTTAACCGCAAATTGTTAAAAATTTATCACGATCATTTAAATAAAAAAAATAAATATAAATGGCTGAAAATTAATTCAGCCGAAATGTAAAATCCAATATTATGAGCTTAGTTGAAAAAGTTAATGCCGATATTAAATCTGCAATGCTTGCAAAAGAAAAAGATAAGCTGGAAGCTTTAAGAGCAGTAAAATCAGCTTTATTGCTTGCGCAATCAGAAAAAGGTGGCACGGGCGAAATAACTGAAGATGTGGAAATTAAAATGCTTCAGAAACTGGTAAAACAGCGCAAGGAAACTGCAGAAATTTACATAAGTCAAAACAGAAAAGAACTTGCTGATACAGAATTGTTTCAGGCTGAAATTATACAACAATATCTTCCTAAACAAATGGATATCAACGATATAAAAGAAATTGTTAAAACAGTTATTAATGAAGTCGGAGCTACTTCAATTAAAGATATGGGAAAAGTTATGGGCGCTGCATCAAAAAAGCTTGCCGGTAAAGCCGATAATAAAACAATTTCGGAGATAGTGAAAGAGGTTTTGGGGTTATAATTTTATAATAACCCAATCACCTATAAGTGTAGACCTATTAGAGAGCATTTGTGTTTATAGAATTTCACGGTCATAGAGCATAATTTGGTTTGCATAATAAAACAAATCTTAACTTTTAAAAAATAATTTCATTTTGGTGATCGTAATCGCCAAAAAAGGCAATATTTGGCGATTATAATCCCCGTTTATGATAAAAACTTTTTTTACAAGCCTACCCAGGAGCAGTTCACACTTTTGTTACAATTGATAATTATGAAGTGTTTTTAGGAACATAAGATATTAATAAATTGTAAATGAGATTATTAAATTTGGATTGAATACACTCATTCCGGTTCATTTTTATTAAATAACCCGATTGAATAAAAATTCATAACTTTGTAAAGAGTTACCATTATTAAAGCATGAATTATCTTACAGTTGAAAATCTTACCAAAACTTATGGTGAAAAGCTTCTTTTTGAAAATATCACCTTTGGTATTGATAAAGGCCAGAAAGTGGCTCTGATTGCGAGAAATGGTACTGGAAAAACAACTTTGATAAACATTATTACCGGCAGCGAAATCCCTGACGATGGCAAAGTTGTTATACGAAACGATATTAAAGTTTCTTATCTCCCTCAAAACCCGTTATTTGCTGATAGTGTATCTGTAATTGATTCAATTCTGAATTCTGATAATGAGCTTATCCTGGCAATTAAGAATTACGAAAGAATTCTAGATCAAATCAGCTTGTTTAATAGCCAGGCAAAAGAAAATATAGAATCTCTAAATAAAAAACTTGAAGAAGCAATTCATAAAATCGATAGTCTGAATGCTTGGGATTTCGAAAGTAGAATAAAAGAAGTGCTTTCACGATTGAAAATCAGCAATATAAATCAAAAAGTAGGTGAACTTTCCGGTGGACAGAGAAAACGACTTGCTCTTGCTAAGGTTCTGATTGAAGATACTGATCTCATGATACTTGATGAACCAACCAATCATCTTGATATTGAAATGATTGAATGGCTTGAGGAATATCTTTCGAAACAAAATCTAAGCATTATTTTAGTTACTCATGATAGATATTTTCTTGATAATGTGTGCGATGAGATAATGGAACTTGAAGCAAATTATATGTTTCGTTATAAAGGTAATTATTCATATTATCTTGAAAAAAAGCAGGAACGACTTGAAAGTGAGAAAATTGAAATTGAACGCGCAAAAAATCTTTACAAAAGAGAGCTTGAATGGATGAGGCGAATGCCGCAAGCAAGAACTACCAAGTCGAAAGCAAGGATAGACGCTTTTTATCAGCTTCAGGAGAAAGCCTCAAGAAGAGCTGATGATAAAAATCTTGACCTTCAGGTTGCAGAAACAAGAATTGGTGGTAAAATATTGGAAATGAATAATGTGTCGAAATCGTTTGACGATTTTAAGGCTGTTGATGATTTTACATATACCTTCAAAAAAGGTGAAAGGATTGGAATTGTCGGAAGAAATGGGGTTGGAAAAACAACTCTTATTAATTTAATAACCGGACAGTTACGACAGGACAGAGGCAAGATTTCAGTTGGGCAAACTATTGTTTTTGGATATTTTTCACAGGAAGGAATAATTTTAAAAGACGATAAAAGAGTCATTGACGCTGTTAAAGATATTTCAGAAAATGTTCTGCTAGGAAAAACAGTTCTGTCAGCTTCAGCATTTCTTAATCATTTCGGGTTTTCGCATAACGTACAGTATAATTATGTTTCATCATTAAGTGGTGGAGAGCGGCGAAGACTGCAATTATTAATGGTTCTGATAAAAAATCCAAATTTTCTTATACTTGATGAGCCTACTAATGATCTTGATATTCAAACTCTTAACTCATTAGAAGAATTTCTTGATGAGTTTAAAGGTTGTCTGTTAATGGTCTCTCATGACAGGTATTTTCTTGATAATCTGACAGATCACTTGTTTGTTTTTGAAGGTGACGGAAAGGTAAAGGATTTCCCCGGAAATTACACCGAATATGCTTTAAGCAGAAAAAAGGCAATATCAAATCTGAAAAAAGCTGAAAAACCTAAAAAAGAAATTATAAAAACAGTTGATCCTGAAAAGGTTCGAAAACCATCATACAAGGAAACAAAGGAATTTGAGAGTCTGGAGATCGAAATTTCCCAACTTGAAACTGAGAAAACCGAACTCCTTGAAAAAATGAATGCAGGAGTTGGCACCAGTGAAGAACTTCAAAACTGGGCAAAACGTTATACTGAAATTGAGCAAGAGCTTGAAATAAAGTCAGATAGATGGCTTGAATTGTCGGAACTATTCTGAAAGTATTATTTTACCTTTTCTTTTTCTTAGGTTTTACCTTTTCGGCTTTTTCAGCTTCAATAAGAAGTGCTTTCCAATTGTCATCCGTATCTTCAGTAAAATCAAGAGTCTTTTGATATTCGTTTTTGCTGATATCCAATATTTTAACCGGTTTATCCAAATATTTTTCTATCTCTTCTAAAAGGATTTTTTCCTCGGGACTGCAAAACGAAACGGCGTTTCCTTTTTTATCGGCTCTTCCGGTTCGTCCAACACGATGAACATAATTCTCAACCTGTTCCGGTAAATCGTAATTTACCACATAGTCAACGTCCGGAATATCAATCCCTCTTGCAGATACATCAGTGGCAATCAATACTTTAATTTTGCCAGATCGAAACTGATTCATAGCTATACTTCTGTCTTTGTGTACTTTATCGCCATGTATTGTCATGGTTTTAACGCCTGCTCTTTCCATGGCATTGTTAACTCTTTCGGCTCTAACTTTAGTTCTTACAAATATAAGTATCTTACTTTCAGGGTTTTCACTTACAAGTCTTTCAAGGAAAAACCTTTTATCATCCATGCTGATAAATGCAACAGAGTGATTAATATTTTTAGCTACCGGATCTTTTGGTGAAATCTGAATTCTTACAGGTTTATGCACTAAAGAATATGCAAGCGTTTTTATTTCCTCATTTATTGTTGCTGAGAAAAAAAGTGTCTGACGTTTTTTAGGAAGAAATCTTATTACGTCCTGAATATCTTTTAAAAAACCCAATGCAAGCATGTGATCGGCTTCATCAATAATTAAAAGTCCAACCTTGTTAAGTTTAATAAACTTTTGACTTATCAGGTCGAACATTCTTCCTGGGGTTGCTACTAAAATGTCTATACCTTTTGCGAGCTGCTCAATTTGGTCGGATTGTTCAACACCGCCATGAACGCATAAAGTAGTAATACCGGTGTTTTTTCCTATATTGTCAAAAACCTCAGTAATCTGAAGTGCAAGTTCATGGGTTGGAACCATTACGACACATTTAATACCTTCAAATGGTGCATTTTGTTTCTGATATGAAAGAATTTCCAGAACCGGTATTACAAAGGCAGCGGTTTTTCCTGTTCCTGTTTGTGCAATAGCTAAAAGATCTTCACCATCAAGAATAAGTGGAATGGCTTTGTACTGAATATCGGTTGGCCGCTTGAATCCAAGTTCGTTAAGGTTAGCTTTAATTTCCGGAGCAATATCATATTTTTCAAATCGCATTATTCTGTTGTTGTTTAGATTGAAATAGTATTATTCATAAATTTTTGATTTAAGAATTAAGATTTAATAATACACTTATATTTTCAAAATCACTAATCAATAATCACCAATAACTAATAACTAATAACTAATAACTAATAACTAATCACTAATCTGATTTACATTGATTTACTTTTAATAAAGTCATAAAGTAGCCGCACCCCAATTCCTGTTCCACCTTTTGACTTGTACGCCTCTGCTTTATCGGCCCATGCGGGACCGGCAATATCGAGGTGAATATATGGGTAATCGGTAAAATGTTCAAGAAATTTTCCAGCTGAAATTGCTCCGGCATGTGTTCCTCCAATATTCTTAATATCAGCAATATCCGACTTGATTAATTCGCCATATTCTTCCCAGAGTGGCAACTCAACAAGTCTTTCATAAACCTGATTTCCACTTTTTTTCAAATGAGCAAGTTCTTTTTCAGCTCCTGACTGCATTACAGGAATGCCATATTTTCCGACTGCTGCGTGAGCTGCTCCTGTTAATGTTGCTATATCGATTACTAATTGCGGTTTAAATTTTTTTGCATAAGCAAGTGCATCAGCAAGTATCATTCTTCCTTCGGCATCAGTATTTTGAACTTCGACCTGAGTGCCGTCATACATTGTAATAATATCACCTGGAACATAAGCATTTCCACAAGGACGATTTTCAGTAGCAGGCATAAGTCCGATTATATAAACCGGGAGTTTTGATTTAGCAATGGCATAAATTACGGATGCGACAGCTGCGGCACCTGCCATATCACATTTCATGTCGGCCATACCTTGAGCTGTTTTGATATTTATTCCACCTGTATCGTAAACAATTCCTTTCCCGACAAAAACAATCGGTTTTTTATTTATTGCATTTTCAGGCTTCCATTCCATAATAGAAAAAGTAGGAGGCTCAACACTCCCTTTGTTTACAGCAAGCAATCCGCCCATTTTAAGCGCTTCTATTTTGCTTTTGTTCAGTACTTCGACCTTTATATGTGCTTCTTTGCCAAGTGCCTCCAAATGCTTTGAAAATGCTTCTGCATTTAAATTACAAACTGGTTCGTTAACCAAATCACGACAAATATAAACGGCATTTGCAATAATTTTTAACTCTGCAAGTATTTCATCTGTAATATTTTCTGAAATTAATTTTAATGATGAAATTGAATTTTCTTTTTTCGTAAAATCAGTAAAGTATTTGATAAATTGATAATTAGCTAATAAAAAGCCTTCGAGAAAGGATTTTGAATCATTTTGTTCCGACAAAAGGTCTATAAGACTTGCTTCACTTATTTTAGCATCATTAATAAGCTGGTTTATTTTACCGGCCGCCAGGCGGCATTTTTCCATTTGAACATGATGTTCCTTTTGCTTTTCGTTTATGAAAACATAAATCGACTGAGAAATGCCGTTAACTGCTATTACTTTCTTGTCATTTTCCAGGTACTGAATTTTGATATGCTCGGTAAGCTCTTTTGAAAAGAAATTGCTGCTAAGAGAATCCACATCATCAATAAGCAGAATAAGTGCATTATTTTTACCTGCCTTTGTTGCCTTTTTAACTGTTAAATACATAATCGGAAAAATAAATATTTATGTAAAAATAAAGATTTTGCTTTAAGATTTGTTCTAATTATCGAAAAATTGTAACTTTATAATAATTATTGATATAAGCCGTTCGTTAAATAAAAACTATGAAAATATCCCTTTACATTTTTATCTTCTCAGTTTGTGTGTCGAATCTTTTTGCACAGGAACTAACTCCCACTGATACAGATGCATTGCTTAATGTGTTGGTAACCAATAAAAATGGTGTGCCACGAGGCGGCGATATTGTCATATTTAAAGGCTTAAAATCAAAAAAACTTTTTAAAACCATAACTGGCCCTGATGGTAAATCAGCTTTACTTGTTCCAAAAGGTGAGACTTACAAAATTGATTATAAGTTTTTTGGAGATAGCTTGGACTATAGTACTTTTGAAGTTCCAAATCCTGAAGGTCAGGTTACATTTGATCTGACAATTGAAATACAGCCGCCAAAAACCTACACTTTAAAGAATGTACTGTTTGACTTCGGAAAAGCTAATTTAAGAAAAGAATCTTACGAAACATTAAATGATTTAGTTGAATATCTGAAACTTAAACCAAAAATGACAATCGAAATAGGTGGTCATACCGATAATGTAGGAACACCTGAATCAAATCAGAAACTTTCACAGGAAAGAGCCGAATCGGTGAGAAATTATATTATAAGCAAAGGTGTTTCAGCGTCAAGAATTACTGCTGTTGGTTACGGTCAGTCAGTTCCTGTTGCAGATAATACTTCGGATGAAGGTAGGCAGAAAAACCGCAGAACTGAAGTTAAAATTATCAAAGAGTAATAATAACATTAAAAAAATTGGCAATTTTCTAAAAATTAGTTATATTTGTGTTGCAATTAAAATCAGAAGTCTATGAAAAAATTTTTCCTTTTTGCATTTTTTGGTATGATAATAATGTTTGCCAATGCACAATCACAAGAAAATCAACATAATGGTAAACAAGGCACAGATGTAAAAGTAATTATTAAGGTTGAGGATTTGAATCTTGCCATTAAAACATATATTGAAAAGAATTACCCTAACTATTTGATTGAAAAAGGGATGAGTTTAAATACTGACGGAGTTCCGACATTATATAAAGTCGGGATTAAAAATGGTGAGGAAGTTAGAATGTTAACCTTTGATAAAGACTATAATTTTCTTAGTATTATCGATCCTAAAAAGGAAAAACGCACAAAAACTCCTACCGGGAATAGAAAATAAAATAGTAAAATTAAGCTGCTTATGAAAAAGATAATTTTGCTTTCAATTTTTTTGTTATGCATTTCTACACTATTTTCTCAAAATAAACCAACTCAAAATACTCCAAATAAAGGTAAATTTACTACGGTAGCCGTTAAAACAGCTGATTTAAACAAGAATATTTCTAATTACATTAAAAAGGAATATCAGGGATATACTATTCAAACATCTTCAAAACTTTTAAAAAACGGAGCTGTTTTCAAATATAAAATTGAGATAATAAAAGACGAAGAAAAGAAAACTCTTATGTTCAGTAAAGATTATAAATTTATTGAAGAACTTGAATCTAAGGGCAATAAACCAGATAAAGTTTCGCCAACAGAATAACAGATTTTTTACTTCATAGGTCGTTTTTTTATCATACCACCTTTAACATCCTTAACGCTATTCATAACAACAAAAGCTTCAGGATCAATTTTTAATATTTCAATGTTTAATTTGTTGAGCTCCAGCCTTGTAATTACAGCATAAACAATATTTATTTCACCTCTGTCGCCATGCTTCCCATAGCCGCGCTGACCTTTATAAATTGTTACGCCTCTTCCCATTTTTTCAACAATCATTAACCTGATTTTTTCATAATGCGGAGATATTATGGTAACTCCAACGTATTCTTCTATACCTTCAATAATGAAATCAACGGTTTTAGATGCTGCCAGATAAGTAACAATTGAGTAAAGAGCAATTTCAACCGAGAGCAAATAGGCAGCAACAGAAAAAATTATTATATTAAACCCAAGAATAATGTCTCCTATTGTGGTTCCTAATTTTTTACTTAGAAATATTGCCAGAACTTCTGTCCCATCAAGTACAGCTCCGCCTCTTACTGAAAGCCCGATACCGGCACCTAGAAAAAAACCTCCGAAAACGGAAACAAGAAAACTATCCATTGTCACATCAGGAAACTCAACAGTTGCAAGGCATAATGCCAGCCCTAAAATGGAGATCACTGTCTTAATTGCAAAGCCTTTACCTATTATTTTGAATGCCAGTAAAATAAATGGTGCGTTTATACAAATTATCATGATATACAGCGGTGTATGTGTCAGAGCTGTTACCAGCAGGGAAATACCTGTTGCACCACCATCAATAAAATTGTTTGTTAACAAAAAACCTTTTAATCCAAAAGCTGCCGAAAAAATACCGGCAGTTATCAGAAAAATGTCTTTTAATAACCTGAATGCTGTTATTTTAAGGTCTTTAAATCCTTTGGCAATTTCATATCGCGAATAAACTCTTTCTTTTTCGGGCTTTTGCTTTTTTTTCTCTAAAATGTTATTAACTATAATACTCGTAAAAATTGGGTTCATGATGATTTTGTTTTTAAAAGATAAAGAATTAAGAGGTTGCCTCAAACATACAATTATAGCTTTAAATTACATAACGCGTTGTTGTTAAATAATATATGCCGTTATTTTCTGCCAAAACCAAGGGTTTAATGGTGGAAAACAAAATCATATTTTAAGGTAACCTCTTCTGAAATTCATCTGAAAATTCCAAATATTTATTATTCTTAAAAATTAATTATCAATATTTCAGCTGTTTTTTAATCATGAATGACAGCATTTATCAAACTCTTCCATTTTTCCGCCAGCTGAACCTCATAATGCAGCTGTGCTGAATTATCAGCATTAAAAAACTCAATTTTACAATCTTTATGCTCCGGATCATTGAATTTTATTAGCAGTTCTATCTTATCAATAACCGTTAAACTAGTGCTTTTAGCTGCTATATTTCTTGAGCTGTTTATTATTTCGCATTTTTTACTTTTTTTAATTTCCAGAATAATTGTATTACTTTCCGAAAATGGTTCTTTTGAGTAAATAAGAACTTTTCTTTTTTTGTCAATACCAACTGCTGCATGTTCTAATATGTCAAATTCATCCACAGCTAAGTTAAACTTTTTTGAGACGGATAAAAATTCAGACGATCTTTTTTTTAATTTATTTTTTTGTTTTTTTTGATACAGATAAATGGGTAAAATTATAATTAATAAAATTACTAATATCCATAATATTGATGAAAGTAAAGTGTTCATTTCGTTATATTTAAATTATTATTAATACATAAAAATACAAACGCCCGAAAACAGTGATGAGGGAATTTGTGCTATTTATTATGCCTTGAATTGAAATGCTATTTTTTATAGCTTTTTAGA
>CAZELC010000035.1:0-14394 GCA_964512865.1 uncultured Bacteroidales bacterium | reverse complement strand
CAACAATAGCACTAATGATTTATATTTTATGTTTCAATATACTTTAATTGGTTGAAGTTACACAAAAATTTAAGGATAAGCAAATTAATTGATGAAAAATATTATGCTTACCATCATGACATTATCATTAATTGTCAATAATTAATAAATGGTATTATTTTATAATGAGGCTGTCTCATTTCTCTTTTTTATTCCTAAATTCAACTAGTCTGTTAATTTCTAAGATATTTAATCACAGAGTTTTGCTGAGCATTTCACGAAGGTTCACAGAGAGTTGACAGATAATTTGAGACAGCCTCACAGAAGACTTCAATCGGCTGATTTCACCAAACTTAAATCTTCTTTCCTATATAAAACATATAACCATAGTATTCTTTGTATTTGTAGTATAATTCTGCTTCATATTGCTGTGAAGCAACAAATTCTTCTATGATTTTGTTACCACTATATTTTTCCAAAAAGGATTTTCGTCTTATTGTTTGCCATAAATAATAGTCTATCCAAATTGTTTCGGGTAAAATATAAGTGGCAACCGGAATAAAACCCGCTTTTTGCATTTGAGCAACTTTATTAGGTATTGTATCTATTTCTGGATAGATCTTTTGCCAGAACTCCTGAATTTCAGCTGGTCGTTCATCAGTAAACCATGTATTTTCTGTAACAGCTATGTATCCTCCTTTTTTCAGAAATTTCCACCACTCTTTTAACCCGCGTTCAAACCCGATATTATAAATGGCACCTTCCGACCAAATCAAATCAAACTCTTCCTTTTGAAACGGGAGTTCTTCCATATTGCCGACTATGCCTTTCACTCTGCTATTAAGCTTTTTTATTATGGCATTTTGATTTAATTGGTCTATAAAGCCAGACCATGAATCAATACCAATAATTTCACAAGGTGTATTTTCTCCTAATACCATTGTTTGGCCTCCTGTTCCGCATCCGATATCGACAATTTTGGATTTGTCGCTAAGACCATTTATAAAACTCAAAGCTTTAATTGTCTCTTCGGAGTTTCCTGGACCTTGACGTTCTGTGTTTGAAAAGTACTCATAAACTATACTTAAGTCAAATTCGTGAATTGTTTTTTCGTTTTCCATTTTTATATATTTTGTTGCATACAAGAAAAGCTTTATTGAGCATCCATCAATGTACGCAAATTATAATTAAATTAATTTAATAGTAAATTATTCCAGGAAAGGTTTATCCGGAAAAATAATTGATGAGATTGCCTCAAATCTCCTCTTTAGTTCTGTGTTTAATTCCAAAAATATTTAAGCACAAAGTTTCACTGAGTAATATACGAACCTGCCTGCATACCTACGGTGTGTATACCGGTAGGCAGGGGTTCACAGAGGGCAGATAGATAATTTGAGACAGCCTCTTATAAAACAATATCCAGATTAATAGTAAACATCCAATTTTTTTACGGTGCAAAAATATTAAAAAATGAGATAATTTTAAATCAGCAGGTAATAATTTCAGGGTTTAATTTATTTTTTATTTCCAATGGTCTGCTAGCAATATTTCTTCTAACTTTTTATTTATTGCTGAAAATCATTCAAAATAAACTTAATTTGAAATAAATCTGTGTTCGAAATATTATCTGTGAAAATCTGTGTTAAAAGAGATATCTGTGTTATCTGTGTTTAAAAATAATTCACCACAGATTACTCAGATTACCACAGATTATTTTGCTTCAACTTTGAAATCACTTATCTGTGAAAATCTGTGTTAAAATAGATATCTGTGTTATCTGTGTTTAAAAATAATTCACCACAGATTACTCAGATTACCACAGATTATTTTGCTTCAACTTTAAAATCACTTATCTGTGAAAATCTGTGTTAAAAGAGATATCTGTGTTATCTGTGTTAAAAAAAATAAAATCTACAAGCATTTGATTTCTTCTGTAACTGGAAAACCTCCGAAATTAATGTTGAATTCAGTACTAAAACTCTCAGCCAACAGCCTCGTCCTGATTGTAAACAACAGATTAAAGCCAATTCTATAACTAAGGTAAATGATAATCAACAACGAATTTTGGAGATAATTTATATTTTAGTAATTTTGCACGAAATTTCGAAAGTATTACAAAATAAAAGAATCATGGCTCACTACTTCAACGATATTTCAAGGACATTCAGCGAATATCTTCTAATCCCGGGTCTCACAGCTAAAAACTGCACTCCCGATAATGTTTCATTAAAGACTCCTCTGGTAAGATTTAATAAAGGCGAAAAATCTCCAATAGAACTTAATATTCCTTTTGTTTCAGCAATTATGCAGTCGGTATCCGATCATAATATGGCTATTTCTCTTGCACGAAATGGAGGATTGTCTTTTATTTTCTGTTCACAACCTATAGAAGAGCAAGCAGAAATGGTAAGACTTGTTAAGAAGTTTAAAGCAGGTTTTGTTGAAAGTGACGCTAATTTAAAACCGGAAAATACTCTTGAAGATGTTCTTAAACTTAAAAGCAAAACAGGGCATTCTACGATAGGTGTTACCGAAGATGGACTTCCGAATGGAAAACTTCTTGGAATTGTTACCAGCCGTGATTATCGCATTAGTCGCGACAGCCTGGATAAGAAAGTAAGTGAATTTATGACTCCTTTTGCAAGCCTTATTACAGGGAAACTTGGAATCGGACTTAGTGAAGCAAACGATATTATTTGGGATAATAAACTTAACTGCCTCCCGATTATTGATGAAAATCAGAATCTTAAATATTTTGTTTTTCGTAAAGATTATGATGATCATAAAGGGAATCCAAACGAGCTTTCGGATAAAAACAAAAAGCTCCTTGTTGGCGCAGGTATTAATACACGTGATTACAGGGAAAGGGTTCCAAAGCTTATTGAAGCAGGAGCTGATGTTGTTTGTATTGATTCTTCGGATGGTTTTTCGGAATGGCAGGCAGAAGCAATCAGATATGTGAAAGATACCTACAAAGAAAAGATAAAAATTGGCGGTGGTAATGTGATTGACAAGGAAGGATTTTTCTATCTTGCAGAAGCAGGTGCCGATTTTATAAAGGTTGGTATCGGCGGCGGTTCTATTTGTATAACAAGGGAACAAAAAGGTATCGGGCGTGGACAGGCAACAGCTCTTATTGAAGTTGCCAAGGCAAGAGATGAATATTTCGAGCAAAATGGCGTTTATATTCCAATATGTTCAGATGGCGGAATTGTTCAGGATTACCATATTGTGCTTGCACTTGCAATGGGAACTGATTTTCTTATGATGGGAAGATATTTCGCAAGGTTCGATGAAAGCCCAACACGAAAATTAAAAATAGGAAATAATTATGTTAAGGAATATTGGGGCGAAGGATCTAACAGGGCAAGAAACTGGCAGCGTTATGAAATGGGCGACAGCGAAGGGATGAAGTTCGAAGAAGGTGTTGACAGTTATGTTCCTTATGCAGGAAAACTTCAGGATAACCTTAATGTGACATTAGGTAAAATAAAATCAACAATGTGCAGCTGCGGCGCTTTATCATTACAGGAGCTTAAAGAGAAGGCTAAAATTACGCTGGTTTCTTCCACAAGCATTATTGAAGGTGGTGCTCATGATGTCATATTAAAAGAATCAAACATATAGTTTTATCATTTCCACAACAATAAAAACCTGACAAATCAGTTAATTTACTTGACTTATTTGTAATGTCTGATCAGTATTCAGATAACTATTCTCAATAATAAAACTTACTAAGTAATGATAATAAAGAATATCCGTCAACAGATTACTTCAAGAAGATCAATAAGAAATTATATCCTTAAAAATGTTGACCCGAATACAATTCTGGAGCTTAACGAATTCATAAAAACGCAAAATAAAGGACCTTTTGGCGAAGCCATTGATTTCAGGATAATAGAAGTCGAGCTGAAAGATGATAAACAGATGAAGCTTAATTACGGTATGATTAAGAACAATCGGAATTATATTCTTGGTATAACCGATAATAATAAGGTTTCAAGAATAAGTTACGGTTTCCAGATGGAGATAATAGTACTTAAAGCCTGTGAGCTGGGATTAGGAACATGCTGGATAGGCGTTTTCGACCCCGAATATTTCTCATACCTAAATATTCCTGAAGGAAAGGTAATACCAAGCCTTGTCATATTCGGTTATGAAGATAAAAGCTTTTCACTTGTTGACAAAATTACCAGATATGCGGTAAAAGCTACTAAGAGAAAAGAAAAAGAAGAACTTTTTTTCTCAGGTGATTTCAACACTAAACTTACAGGAAACGAAGCAGGCGATTACGACTTCCCGCTTGAAATGCTTCGCCTCGCTCCTTCTGCAGGAAACACTCAGCCATGGAGAATACTAAAAGAAAAAAATAAGAACAATTTCCATTTCTTTAAAAAGCCAGTATCTGAAAGCTATGAAGTAAAAGGTCTTCATGATGTAGACCTTGGAATTTGCTCTTCACATTTTCAGTTAGCTGCCGAGTCAAAAGGTCTTAAAGGCAAATGGCAGATTATTGATGAATTATCGCTTAGCACCCCAAAAGAATATTCATATTCGCACAGTTGGATTGAAGTTTAGAAACTTCTTTTACTTTAATTTTAAATATATTTTTGAAAAGAAAAAAAAATTTCAGAATTTTCTTTTCATGTGTATTTTCAGATATTACCTTTGTATTAACATATAGAGATATTTAATTATATTTTTATTGAAATTGATAATTTAATACAAAAATCATGAACAAAAGAAACCTTGGAATATTACTGGTAGTTTTTAACTTTTTAGGCTATGCACTTACTATCACAGTTAATGCTCTTGCAAATGCTTTACCTATAAATAACAAAACCACAGGAGAGCTTTCTGACTCTTATCCCAATTTATTTGTACCTGCCGGTATCACTTTTTCTATTTGGGGTGTGATTTATCTTTTGCTGACATTTTTTGTGATTTATCAAATAGTCTTGCTGATTAAAAACAAAGTTGATGAAAATTCATTCGTCATGAAAACCGGATTATTGTTCTTTATTTCTTCTATAGCCAATGCCGGATGGATATTCGCATGGCATTATCAGATATTGCCATTATCGGTTCTGATAATGGTGATTTTGTTGATTACTCTCATAAGCATTTATTCACAGCTTAATATCGGGAAAGATAAAAAGGACAGAAACGAAAATAAACTGGTTCATATAACTTTTAGTGTTTATCTGGGTTGGATCAGCATTGCTACAATAGCAAACTTCACTGCTTACATAGTTGATTCAGGATGGGACAGGTTTGGAATGTCAGAAGAGTTCTGGACAGTAATAATGTTGATGATAGGTATTGCAATAACAATGTTCATGATTATTCAAAGAAAGGATATTTATTTCAGTCTTGTTGTTATATGGGCTTTTGCAGGAATACTTATTAAACGTATTTCTACCGAAGGATTTGAATATTACAGCATTTTGTTAACTGCAGGATTTGGAATTGTTATAATTGTTGTTACCTGCATTATTCAATTATTCAGAAAAAGAATTTACTGATGTATTTTTATTATATCTGGCTGCTGTTATTGATAAATTTGGGCAGCTTAAACAAACAAAACACTATGACATACAATAAACTTACGGAAGAGGAAAAGAATATTATTCTTAATAAAGTCACAGAGCGTCCATTCACAGGAAAGTACTGGAATTCAAATGAAAAAGGAATTTATATCTGCAAACAGTGTAATGCAGAACTATACAAATCAGAAGACAAGTTTGATTCGCATTGCGGATGGCCAAGCTTTGATGATGAAATACCGGGAGCAGTAAAAAGATTACCTGATAAAGACGGTATCAGGACAGAGATTGTCTGTGCAAAATGCGGTGCACATCTCGGGCATGTTTTCGAAGGTGAAAACCTTACATCAAAAAACACAAGACATTGCGTAAACTCCATTTCAATGAGCTTTATACCGTCCGGAGCAGAAAGCAAAAATGATTCAGTATATTTTGCAGCCGGATGCTTTTGGGGTACAGAATATTATATGAAGAAAGCCGCAGGAGTTATTGCAACAACTGTAGGATATACCGGAGGGAAAACTTCTGCTCCTTCATACAAAGATGTTTGTTCAGGCAAAACAGGACATGCAGAAGTTGTTGAAGTAATTTTTGATCCTTCAAAAACAACTTTTGAAACCTTGGCAAAGCTGTTCTTTGAAATTCATGATTTTACACAAGTAAACCGTCAGGGACCTGATATCGGGGAACAATATAGGAGCGAGATTTTTTACACTAACAACGAGCAAAAGATTATTTCAGAAAAGCTTATAGATTATCTTAAAAAAAAGGGTTACAAAGTTGCCACTAAAGTGACCAAAGCAGGTAAGTTTTGGAAAGCTGAAGATTATCATCAGGGTTATTATGACAAAAATGGTTCATCTCCTTATTGCCATATCAAGAAAAATATATTCTGATTAACGACTGCGGTTTATAACAATTTTTTTCGTAACTGAATTATTTCCGCTTATTATATTCATTAGATAAAAACCTTCAGGTATTGAAGAAACGTCAACAAAATTATCAGTTGTAAGTTTTTCATATACAGTTTTACCGGTAATTTCCATAATTTTAATTTTAAAAGTGCTATTAACACTACTACCGGTTTGAATATACAATTTATCATTAGCAGGATTAGGGTATACATTAAAGCGCGTATCATTATTTTCAGAAATCTCAATTGTTGATATTTGCTTTATCCAAATCGGATTAGTGAATCCATGGAAGTTTTCGTTGCTTTTCTTGTAAAGGTCAGCCAAAGAGCCATAATCTTTATAAGTAAGCAATGTAGCTTTTATCATAAAATACTTGCTAACAGGTATCTGCCCGAAAAGAGATTCGAGTACTTGTTTAAGGTTAAAAGTCTGTATTCCTGCAACAACCGGCATATTATAATAATATATACTGTCTTCTGTAATTCCTGTAAGGAAAATATTTGAAAGAGTGCCGTACTCAGGAGTAGTTTGAACATTTACAATCAGTTTAGAAGTAGCTATTTTAGCATCAGTAAGTACTGTATCATCACCAATATGAATTTCCATATTCTGATCATTTGCATCTGTGCTTATTCCCATAACAATCAAAGGACCGTCAGATAGAACACTTACGCCATTTTTCAATGATTTTAAAATATTAGAGCCATTATGTCCCATTCCTTCAGGGCAATACACTAAAGTGCTGAGCCGTCCAATAGCATTATCATTCACACTTCCATATACTCCCATCGTCTGGTCGGTATTTGAATAGTTGAACGAGCCGTGAGCATCAGAGCCTGCTGACATAAATAACTTCCAGTTAGATGTATTATTATAGATATTTTTTATTTTCAATGCTTTACGCCAAAAGAAATTCATAACATCAAGGTTTTGAGTAAATCTGGCAATATGATGTTCATTTAAAAAAGGGTTGATAATAGCAAAAGGTGTGGCAGAAGAGTACAATGCGTTATAAGGGTTATCAGGTTCATCATCAGTACTGACAGTATTTCGCAAATTCCAAATTTCTCCACCGGCCAGCGAACTTTTAAATACTTGATTTTGAATATCGCTAAACACATCGGATGATTCTTCAATATTATTGCATTTGACATTTCCACCACTTGGCAACAACTGATCGTTTTGAGGAAAAGACGTATCACCTACATTCCACAATCCGCCATTAATAACTATTGACAGTCCATCTTTCTCTGCAAAAGGATGCGCCGCATATAGAAAACCATTATAATGATCTAGTGAATCAAGTAATCCGGCTAAACTGACATTTGTTGCACTTAAATCTCCGCCACCATCTCCAAGATATGGTACCCCGAAAGGAGAATCTGGAGAAGGATAAGACAACGCATGTACAACTTTTCCTTCAGAATTTTTCACACTCATTTCTATTGCACGTAGAAAAAGAAATAGAGAATCTTCATTATTAATAGCCTGTATGTCATTGCCTAATTGTGCCCAGTTAGAGTACATGTCAGTCCCGTAATTATCATAATCGCACGAATGATCCGTAAGAGTAATCCAGTCAAGTCCTACAACTTTTGCAGCCACTTTTGTACCTGACATCGGCAAACCGTTTTCAGCTGTATTCTGAGTAAAAAATGAATGGTAATGTGTGTCTCCCCTATACCATCCATTAATCTTAGGGATTTCGTCATTATAACGGAAAACTCTCAGATATATCTGTTGGTCAACTTCTAGATTAAGGCTAAAACTAACTTCAATATCTATAATATCGTTAAAACCAATAAGTTTATCTTCGGGGATTGTGAGAGTAAACCACCAATTACGATGGGTAATATCAACATAACGTGTCCCGAAAATATCATGATCTGATGTAAACTTGATAGTAGATGAGCCATCTTTTGAATATCCGCTCGCATTAAAATCCATGATGTCAAAATTGCTGTTATATACAGACCTGCAGCTGATAAGTGAATTAAATGCTGAATCAGTCATGCTATTGAAACTTATCACAGAGCCAAAATTGTGATCTACGGCATTTTTAATCTTTACTTTAATATTTTCTAATTCATTATTGCAACCAAAACATTCTGAATCGTGGATATAAAAATGAATAGGGATACCATTAAGATGACCATCATCATTCAATTTTTTCATTCTGTAAGGTGCATCAGCTATTAACTCTGACCCTACTGTATTGGCTTGTCTGTTCTGTGAAATAATGTTATTGCAGAAAAGCAACAATAACAAAGTAGCAGCATATAAAACTTTCATCCTTAATTCCCCACTATTGGTAATAAATATGATACAAATTTAATAATTAAATATGAAAATACCTAATTATGTTATGAAAAATTCAAAAAGTTTTTGTTGATAAGAAATTGAAAAAATATTTTTTTTTAGGAATCTTATTAGCTAATAATATTTTATTTTGTTTTGGAACTTAAAATTTATAGAATATGATGATTAAAGGAGCATATACATTATTAATAACGCCTTTCAGAAAAGATCTTTCTCTTGATGAAGAAGGATTAAAACTTCTTGTTGAACGTCAGATTGAAGCAGGAATTCATGGGATAGCTCCATTAGGTGTAACGGGAGAAAACACTATGATGACCGATGAAGAGGTGTATAAAACTGTAGAAATAATTGTTAGGACAGCTAACGGAAAAGCCATTATTGCACCTGATGCTTGTTCAACCAGTTTGTGGGAAGCAAAAGAAAGGGTTAAAAGATTTGCCGATATTGGAGCTGACATTATTTCTGTATTTACTCCTTACTTTGTGCTGCCAAAACAGGATGGTCTGATTGAGTTTTACACAGAGCTTGCTAACTTCTCTCCTATCCCAATAATTTTGCATAATGCACCTGAGCGAACTGGTGTCGATCTATTACCAGAAACATCCGGAGTTCTTGCAAAGCATCCTAATATCATAGGTATTAAAGATGGTAATAAAAAGCTCGATCATCTTGCAAAGCTGCAATATCTGACAAAAGATGATGATTTTTGTGTATTCACAGGCAAAGATACTACGGCATATCCTTTAATCGCCTTTGGTGGTGCAGGAACATTTACTGTCGCAGGAAATGCTATTCCCGGAGTTATGAAGAAACTTACCGAACTGGCGCTATCTGGTAAACTTAAAGAAGCGGAATCTATCCACTATGAATATTATGAGTTATTTGAAGCGTTCAGGTTTGAGTCGAACCCGATGGCAGCAAAAATGGCACTGAACCTGATGGGGCTTCCTGCCGGTGGTCACCGTTCACCTTTGACGCCACTAAGTGATGGAAAAACAAAAATATTAAAAGCACTTTTGGAAAAAGCCGGTTTACTAAGTAAAATATAAAGTAAAACTTCCGAACTTAAAACATTGAACTAACAAATATATAGAATGAAAAAGATACTGTTACGTGCCCCTGCAACGACTGCTAATGTTGGCCCTGGATATGATATTTTTGCTATGGCATTGTCATTTCCTTATGATGAAATTGAAATCACGGTTAATGAAAGTAAAGGAATTAAGATAGAATTTGAAGGCAATTGTGAAAACATTCCTTGCAATATTGAAGATAATACTGCCGGATTAGCTACTTTGGAACTACTTAATAGAAAAAAGATTGATTGTGGTGTTAATATTAAGATAATTAAGAAAATGCCATCCGGTGGCGGACTTGGCACAACAGGGGCGTCATCTGCAGGAGCTGTATTCGGTTTAAACAAACTGCTTAATCTTAATATGGATTTTAACGAAATGATTGATATTGCGAGAATGGGCGAAGTTGCATCTGGTGGTTCGCCTCATGCTGATAATGTTGCTGCTGCCCTGCTCGGAGGATTTGTGCTGGTTAAAAGTTATCATCCTATTGATGTACTAAAGCTTGATATTCCCGAATTTCCTCTTGTGCTGGCAGCCATCAGAAAAAGCCAGCGAACAACAAGAGGATTTATTACTTACGAAATCGGTCAGGAAAAGCTAAAAGAGCAAATGGCAAGATGCTCAAGAGTAATTCACGCTATCCATACTAAAGACATAAAAGAATTCGGGAATGCCATTACTGTCGATCATATCGCTGAACCCGTGAGAGGTGCAGCCATTCCGGATTATTTCATGATAAAACAAAAGGTACTTGATGCCGGTGCCCACGGATTCAATGTAAGTGGTGGTGGTTCTTCAGTATTTGTGGTGTGTAAGAAAGAGAAACAAGATGAAATTGCTGATATTCTTAAAAAATCATTTGCTGACAATCCTCACTTTGTCAAAGTTCTGAAAACAACCACCAGCAATAAAGGTGTTCATGAGATTTAATAATTCTTATGCTAATTGACTTTACAGGAAAAACAGTCTTAGTTACAGGTGCTTCCAGAGGTATTGGCAGAGCTGCTGCAATAATGTTTGCTGAGTCAAATGCAAAAGTTGCAGTTCATTATAAAGATAATATTATTGCAGCCAAAGAAACCTTGTCGATGTTAAAGGGCAATGAACATTTTCTTATCTGTGGTGATATTACAAAGATCGACTCATGTAAAAAAATAATAGATTCGGTAATATCGGAGTTTGGCAGAATCGATATTCTTGTTAATAATGCCGGAATATACAAGAGCCTTGATATTACAGGTTGCACTCCTGAGCAGTGGCAGAATAACTGGACTGAGACCATTGATACTAATCTTTTTGGTCTGGCTAATATCTCATTTTTTGCTTCACAGCTTATGATTAAAAACACAAGTGGAATAATCATAAATATTAGTTCCCGGGGTGCTTTCAGAGGAGAACCTGATTCACTTGCTTATGGAGCAAGTAAGGCTGCTGTAAATAGTTTCGGGCAATCTCTTGCAAAAAAACTGGGAAGATATAATATTTTCGTTTATACCATTGCACCCGGATTTGTTGATACTGAAATGTCGGCAGAAGCTTTAACAGGAGATGATGCTGAGTCCATCAAAAACCAAAGCCCGCTGGGAAGGGTTGCCAGTGCCAAAGAAGTTGCAGCAAGCATTATAATGCTTGCTGCAACAGGTAATGATTATATGACAGGCTGTATCCTTGATGTAAACGGAGCCTCATATTTACGACAATAAAAAAAATACCTCCTAAGAGGTATTTTTCAAAATAGTTCTTAATATTTTCTATTGGCTATTTACTAAAATCTTCAACATTATCAAACTGCGGATTTATAACGAGTGAGCCTGTTTTGTCGATAAATCCCCATTGTGTACCTTTTCTAACCCTTGCCAGACCATTTTCAAAGCTACGTGCTCCATCAAATTGAGGATTAATTTCATAAGTTCCTTTTTTGCCGATATAACCCCATTGCGTTAGCTTTCTAACCAGAGCAAGGCTGCCGTCAAAATCTTCAGCATCATCAAATTGAGGATTAATTTCATAAGTTCCTTTTGTATCAATAAAGCCCCATTGCTTACCCATTCTAACTCTTGCAAGATTATTTTTAAAATCTTCAGCACCTTCAAACTGCGGATTTACAATCCATGAGCCTTTGTTATCAATATACCCCCATTGTTTAAGCTTTTTTGCTCTTGCAAGCCCATTATAAAAATCGCCTACACTTTCGAACTGTGGATTAATAACATAGGTTCCTGCCCCGTCAATAAATCCCCAGCTTAATCCTTTTCTAACCCTTGCAACTCCATTATTAAAATCTTCAGCATCATCGAACTGCGGATTAACAACCCATTTTCCGTTTTTATCAATATAGCCCCATTGTTTCATTGACTTAGCGCGGGCAAGCCCTCCGGCAAAAACACCTAGTGCATCAAATCCGGGATTAACGGAATAGCTTCCTTTTTTATCTATAAAGCCCCATTTAAGTCCTTTTCGTATTCTGGCAACGTCTCCAGCAAAATCTTCAGCATCTTCAAATTGGGGATTAATAACGAAGCTTCCGGTTTTATCTATATAACCCCAAAGTTTAAATTTTCTAACTCTGGCAAGACCTTCACTAAAATCTTCAGCATTTTCAAACTGAGGATTGATAACCCAAGTACCTTTATTGTCGATAAAACCCCATTCACCTCCTTTTTTAGCGCGTGCCATTCCATTTTGGAAGCTTTTAACATTTTCGAACTGCGGGTTTATTGCCCATTTTCCTGTTTTATCAATAAAACCCCATTCTTTACCTTTTCTGGCAGCAGCCAGATATGCATCCTGAGCATATACGTAAGCGGAAAATGCAAATACAAATAAGAAAATTGTTATCTTTTTCATTTTACTAAATTTTAAAATTAATCAACTCAAAAATACATCATTTAATATCAAAAATAATAATCACAATAAAAAATTATCATTTTTTTGGTTCAACCAGTTGCATTTCAATGCAAAAAAAATTATTAAATAGCTATAAATTCTTTCTGATTAAAATACATGTCAGCTGGTGCTTTTCATTAACCATGACTTTTTTGGGAGGAATTAACTGATTTCCTACAGTCCAATGTTCGCCATCCCAAAATTGCCAATACTCCTGCTCAATTATACTTCCATTATTTACTGATAACCATCTATCAATATCTACTCTTGAAAATGACTGTGTGATATAAGGTGATCCCTGACCATAACTTGAGCCAGGCAATTCGTAAACATTTCTTACAAATTTTTTCTCTGAATAAGGGAAAGTCAAAATTATATGTCCATTAGAGTTCAACAATGAGAACATGTTTTTAATGGCATCATCAGCATTATGAATATGTTCAAGAACGCTAATACATGTTATGAAATCAAATTTCTCTTTTAAAGTAGTTTTTGTAATATCGTCATCAATTATATGGTAATGCCTGTTATTCATGCCAACAGGCCAATAATCGCGAACATTATCAATAGCTGTAACAATAAAACCGCATCTGTTAATCATATGAGGTAATGAAGTAGTACCTGTACCAACATCAAGAACTTTTAAAGGATATATTTCAGCAAGTTTCAAAAATACAAATCCAAATTCTACAGGTCTTTCATTGAATCTATGAAATTTTTGAGCTTTATACTCCCTTTTGCAAAGCCAATCAGGATAAATATTAAGTATTTTTTTTATTATTTGTTTTATAAACGTCAGCATAAATTTATGATTAATTAATATGATTTGATGCAGTCAATAAAATCTCTATAATTATTCTCCGAATTAAAAAAATTCTGCCATGTATAATATGCATTGTTACGCATTTTTCTTTTATCATTTACAGTCATTTCCGCATATTTTTTAATTGTCAAAGCAATTTCAGTTGGCGTAGGATTAGAAGACAATAGAAAACCATTGTAGCCATCCTTAACTATTTCAGGTGTACTTCCTACAGCGGTAGCAATTACAACAATACCAAACGACATTGCTTCCATTACAGAAACAGGAATGCCCTCACTGCTGCTTGTGTTAATAAAGATATCAGGTTTGTTGGTATGATAAAAATTCATAACTTCATCATTAGCCATCATTCCGCAAAACGCATATTTGTCGCCATGTGCACCAAGTTTTTTCAAAGCAAGATCAGAAATTTCTCCATTCATCCAATCTGCGCCGAGGTGATACCATTTAAAATTAATCTCTTTCAGTTCACTTAATCCTTCTATCAAAAGGTGTAGCCTTTTAATAGGAACTATTTGTGAGCAACTTGTAATTATTATTTTTTCACCCGGGAAATGCTCCTCAAGCTGATTCTCATTCTTTACTCCCAGTTTTTTAGAAATTATTTTACCAGATTTATCTTTAAGTTTATCGATAAGATAATCTCTGCCAGAATCTGAAATAGGATACAAAGCATCAAGGTATTTCAACATAAATTCTTTCAGCGGTAAATAATTACACATATGCCTCTCATAATAAACATCACCGCCATGGCAACGGGAAATAACAGCAAAGTCAGGGTTTCTTTTTTTTAGAATAGCACATCCTATTGCACGCTAATCATTCCAGAAGGAATATAAAAGTGTATC
>CAZELC010000034.1:0-14427 GCA_964512865.1 uncultured Bacteroidales bacterium | reverse complement strand
ATTCTCTTTTACTTTGTTTATCCATTTTCTGTACTCGGTTTTTAGTAAACTGTCTTTTTTGTTTTTGAATTTTATTAATGTTGTATACTCCTTATCGTCCTTAGAAGTGTACTCGTATTGCGTTTTATTGCCATCACATGTGATTACTTCAGAAATAAACTGGGTTTCTTTTTGATATTTTAACAGCATTTGTGTACTATCGGCATAAGTAATCGAAATCATATTACTGTTTTTGTCATAACTGTGCCAGTATCTATTTCCTCCTGCATCACAACTGTAGACAAGGTCTTTATTTTCATATTTGTAAATTGCAGTTTTATTGTTTGAACCTTCAATTTTTACAACTAATCCATTATTATTTGTCCAAAAATTGAGTTTGTTCCCTGAATTATCTTCAATTTGTTTAATATTCAGGCTGTCATTATAAGTAAGATTAACCCAATTTCCTTTATCATCTTCAAGTCTTGTTAATTTCCCGTTTAGATCAAAAAATTCTGTTACTCCGCTGCTGCTTTTTCGGTAATATCCTTTTTCAGTGACATAAAGATAAGTAAATCCTCCGCAGTTACAGCTAGAGTATAGCTTAGTTCCGGGTTCGAGGGTAATATTTTTAACTTTTCCTTTTTTTAGATAGTAAAGCCAGTAAGTATTTCTAAGTTGAATATCGTTAATAAGCTTATTTCTTTTCTCGGTAATCTCATCAGGTGTTTTTAATCTGCCATCTGTTTTCATGATTTCGATAAGTTCATCAACATATTTGTTTATTAAATCCAAATCCCAGGAAACAGGATTCTGTATATCTCTTGTTCCTGATCCGTTATTATGAATACATACTCCACCTCCAGGAATTGTATATAAAAAAGTTTCAAAATCAGAACCCCAGCCAACTCCAAACCAACCTGCAGAAGCAATTTTTGAATTATAAGTTCTTTCAATATTTAATTTTATCGGAGCATTATTAAAGGTAAGGTCTGTATATGAAACATAAAAATTGCCATTTTTAGGATTTACACCCGAATACAAATTAATAGAAATTAAAATTAAACAAAATGCTGTTGCCGTAGATTTAGTAAAACTCATTTTATTCTTTATTAATTAAACTTTCTATTTGATTTATCGCATAAATTGCCTTGGAGCTGAAATTTTTAACAATGTATTTTTTTGTAATAAGATTCGGGTTTTCTTCTTTTTCTAATTTGTAAAATTTTATAGAATTTGAAATGTCATTTAAATAATATAAAGCAATT
Organism: uncultured Bacteroidales bacterium; assembly: GCA_964512865.1. Classification (GTDB taxonomy): domain Bacteria; phylum Bacteroidota; class Bacteroidia; order Bacteroidales; family CAIWKO01; genus CAZELC01. The sequence continues at coordinate 13,180 of CAZELC010000034.1, read as the reverse complement.
GCTTTTCCTAAGTAGGATGGAAGCGGAGTGTTGTCAATTATTTCATTAAAGATATCGAGAGCTTTTTTGTAATTTCCTTCATCTAAAAGCGCTTTTGCATATATGTTCATCAAAATTTGCTTTATCATGAGTGAAATATTATTCTTATTAATTCCTTTCTGAAGAATTATTATAGCTTCACTTGTTTGAAAATTAAGGTAATATGCTTTTCCCAGAGCTGCCAAAATAGCCATATTATTGCTGTCAAGCTCTATTGCCGACTTATAAAAACCAATGGCTTTTTTGTTTTCGGAAGAAATTGCCGATAGCGAATCTCCTTTACTTTTTAATAATTCAGCAAATTTCTGCGGATCATGTATAACCGGATTCAATTGTTTTGCAATTTCGAAATTACGTAATGATTTTTGCGGATCATTTTTCCGGAATAAGTAAATATATGCTAACGATGAGTAAGCATAAGAATAATTTGGGTCTGCAATAATCGTTTTTTCATACCATCTTACAGCACTATCAGTTTCATTTTTGTTAAAGAAAAAATTTGCAAGATTATAATTGATTTCAGGTGAATCGTTAAATACTATACACGCTTTTCTTTTTATTAACTCTGCTTTGTCGGTTTGTTTACTTTTTTCATAAAAGTCTCCCATCCATAGATATGTCCAGATGCACATTGAATCAACGGCTAATGATTTAAAGTAATTTTTTTCGGCGTTATTATTATCTTTTATCCATTCGTAATATCTTGCAAGATAATTATATGATAGCGGCGAATTTTTGTTTTTTCTAACTCCAAGCATTATTATTTTTTTTGCCGTATTTGTATCTTCCATCTTGAAATAGTAATATCCATACTTCAAATACAAATTCGGGAAATATGGATTCAGTTCATAAGCTTTTTTGTAAAGTGGGAGAGCTTTTTTAAACTGCTCGGTTTTTATATCATACTCGCTGTAAAAATTTGCAAGATAGTAATATGTTTCTTCAAAAAATGGCTCTTTTTCAATAGCTTTTTTATAATATTTTTCTGAAAGCTCAGGGATTTTTTCAATAGAATTATAATAATTTCCAAGTTTCTGATATGGTGTAACACAGTTTGAATCTAAGTCCAAGGCTTTTAAATACAATAATTTTGCTTCTTCGGATCGCCCTTGATTTTCGGCAACATAACCGCAGTTGGTTAATGGTATCGGGTCGTCTGGAAAATGGCTTGAGGCTTTTTTAAACATAATACCGGCATCCTTATATTTTCCCATATCAATATAAACGCATCCCAAATTATTATAACCCCATGAAAATGAAGTATCAATATTAATAGTCTGTGAAAAAATGCTTATTGCTTTTTGCCATAAATTCTTTCTTCTGTAAAAAAGACCAAGGTTTGACTTTGGCAAAGTCCATCGTGGTGCCTTATCTATTGCCAGCCTGAGGCATTTTTCGGATTCTTTAAGCTTATCCTGATCGAGATATAATCTGCCAAGACCATTGTACACATAACTCGATTTTTTGCTCAGATTAAGTGATTTTTTTAAAAGTTCTTCAGCCTGTTTATATTTTAGCCTATCTTCGCCTCTCACGATTGAAAAGCCTTCCAGGAAGTATTGTTTTGGGATAATTTGTTTTGCCAATGAATTATTTTTGCCTAATAAAATAACTGCATATTCAAGTTCTTTTGCTGCAAATGCAAACTTTTCCGCTGAAGGTTGGTTAGCGCTTCCTGACAGATAAATGTCAATTACTTTCTGCGCATCCTGCTGCAAAGCAACTACTAGTGTTCCTTTTACCTGTTTTATTATTTTTTTGCTTGAATTGATTTTTGAAATTTCTTTATAAATATCATAAGCACAATCATCTGCCGGCAGTATGAGCTTTCTTGATTCTATACAAAGCTTAAATTTCTCTATTTTACTGTTCAATGAAGTGTCATTGCTGATATTATTGTTTTCAGTTGACCTGGAGGCTAACAGTGTCTCAATTTTAACAGGTTTTGAAAAGTTAATTGTGTCAACTTTGGAGATAATCATTTTTTTGTCGCCCTGTATTACCGGATTTTGCTTATAATCGGTTGCTTCAACTAACATCCTTCCCATATAATTTTCTAAATCGGCCAGGCGAATTAAGCTGTCTTTGCTGTTTTTAGCATTTCCTTTCAGCCCTTCAATGAAATAATAAGTAAATGCACCATGTCCGCCGCCCCATTTCATGTCTTCATAAGAAACTTCATCTTCCTGACAAGAGGCAATTCTGGTAATTTTATTCCACTTTTCAGCAAGTATTTTAGCAGTTGATAAAGCTCCTTGTTGTGTGGTGGCATATTTACCGGAACGACATGCATCCGTAATAAGAATAATATTTAATCCCTTACTCAGTCCTGATGCGATAAGCTCCTGTAAACTTTTTAAACTTATTGCGTCAGATAGGGAATAGTCAGCATCTGTACTAACATTGTGACATAATAAAAAAGCATCATCAATATTTCTCGCAGAATCACTGAAAACATCACCATGACCTGCGAAATATATTATTAACTGATCACCGGAAGAAGATTCGTCTATAAGATTTGAAACGGCTTCTTTAATTTTAATTGCGGTAGCATCTTTATTTGTTAAAAGTCTTATGTTTTCTGAAGCTTTATTGCCATATTTATGAAGAAGGTAATTTCCGAAAAGAACTGCATCATCATCCGCATAATTCAGCTGTTTATCTGGAGGGAGATTTTTATACTCGGATACGCCAACAATTACGGCTCTGGTTGTCCCCAAAAAAGGATTTTTCGCACTGATTATTCCTAGGGATCTCTGATTTTGAGCCGAAATAGTGCAGGTGTTAAAAATAAATAAAATCGAAACTAACAGATATTTCGCCACTTAATCATTTTTTCTTAAACAAAAATATATTATTATTGATGATTTCTGTTTTAATTATAAAAAAATTATCATAATCCAATTCTGATAAAATAATTAGTAAGAATAACTTTTCAAGTACCAAAACAGGAAAACTGTTTATCCAAAAATAAAGTTTATATTTGTATGTAGCAAGTTAATAAAATTTGTTTTTCAAAAGTAAGAGATAATTGTTTAATTTTTAAATCATGAATTTACCTTATGCATTTTGGAAGGCAAAAATATTTCAATATTATTGTCATAATCTGTAAAATACTAAAAATAAATTTAATGCTAAAAATTATGAAAAGGTCAGTTTTCGGTTTATTAAAAAGATTTTCGGTAGTAATTATTTTCATTTTTTCTTTTATTTGTTGTGATTTTGAGGCTAAATCTCAGGTGTTTACAGGTGGAGATTTAAGCGTGACATTTACAAATGGAGTAAATGTAAATCTTGCTCCGATTATTGGTTACAAAGTAAAAGGATTTAGTGCCGGCCTTTCACCGGTGGTTATGTACACTGCAACCGGGAGTACGAGCGGAGATTTCTCTTTTGGCGGGCGTATATTTGCCGAGTATGATATATGGAAAGGTATTTTTGTTCACGTAGAAGGGGAAGCATTAAATACCGGATATATTGATAATATTACTAATGTAAAGCTTCGTAATTGGGCTTATGCAGCTCCCATTGGAGTTGGTTATGAATATGAAATAACAAAAAATGTTTGGTTTAAAGGTTCGGTATTGTATGATGTTTTGAAAAATCTAAATCTTGATCAAAATTCTTCAACATCTAACCCGATTGTAAGAGGAGGAATTGTTTATACTTTTTAGATAAATAAAATATAAACAATTTATCGGTTTTTTCATTTGTGGAGCTGGAGGGAGTCGAACCCTCGTCCAAACAAGCAGCAAAACTGCTTTCTACATGCTTAGCTTCTATTTGGTTTTAGTACTGATGCCGGTAAAAAGCAGACCTACGTCAGCATTAGCCTTTTTGATTTTCGTTGGCGATTAAAGGCGTTTCACCACTTATCTCAACATTTATGATGTTTCGATCCTGACGCTGTTGAGCTGAGCTTCAGGGGAAACAATCAGCACTTAATATCTAATATTAAGCAGCTAATGCGTAATTATAATCGTTGCCAGTTATTGTGGCATGAGAATTAAGTTTAACGAGTCATATTCACAACACTCGGCATGCTTACAATTCCACTTCCCTGCTGTCAAAACCGGTCAGCCCCGGAAGATTTGCAAATATACTGATTTTTTAAGGTTTTTCGAAGAAAATTATTTGAATTATTTATAGTCGGCAATATTCAATTGCAGGTTACACAGGCTGGTTTCTTCCTCTTTATAATTTGAACATAAAATAAAAACTCTGTTTTCCTGGTATTCTTTAATCAGATTCTGAAACCATAAAACTCCTTCTGAATCAAGATTTGTTGTCGGCTCATCAAGCAAAACAATCTTGACATTGCTTAAAACCGAAATTAGTAGTTTTATCCTTTGTTTTACACCTGACGAATAATGTGCAATTTTCTTCTTGCCGAATACAGATGGATGGTTTATCATTCCGTGAAGCTTTGATAAACTGATTTTGTCAATAGTATTTTTGAATTTAAAATGGAAATCAATCATCTCATCGAATGTAAACTCTTCAATCAAATCAATATATGGTGCTGAAATTGAAATATTTTTATATACTTTATCGTCAGGAATTTTTGTCCCTTTTGAAATATAGCTTATCTTACCTGAGGTAGGAGATACCTGACCTGCAATTATTTGGAGTAAAGTTGATTTTCCTGAACCGTTTGGTCCTGTGATTACATATTTATTTCCAGCCTTGAATTCGAAATTTATATTACTGAAAAGTAAATTATTATTGTACTTTTTGGTAATATTCTCTAAAGTGATAATCATTTGGTAAATGTAAAAAGTGAAGATTTCATTATTTGAAATCTGTATTAAGAGAATGTTTGTTATCTTTCGCTGCCGTTATTATTTCTGGAATATCCTTTCATAATACCACGGCTTGAGTTATTTATAAATGAAATAATTTCATCTCTTTCAGGTGTAGGTGGCATTTCAGTTTCAATAATACTGACTGCCTGTGCCACATTATAACCTTTAACAAAAAGAATTCGATAAATATCTTGTATCTCTTTAATTTTTTCCAATGAGAAACCTCTTCTTCTCAAGCCAACAGAGTTTATTCCTGCATACGATAATGGTTCACGAGCGGCTTTGGTGTATGGTGGAACATCTTTTCTTACAAGACCACCGCCGGCAATAAATGCGTGAGCTCCAATATTAACGAACTGATGTACAGCAACAACGCCGCCGACAATTGCCCAGTCGTCAATAAATATATGACCTGCTAAAGCTGCAGAGTTTGCCATTATCACATTTTTGCCTATAATACAATCATGTGCCACATGTGCATAAGCCATAAGTAAGCAGTTGTCGCCAATAACCGTTTCTGCATTTGCTTTTGTACCTCTGTTAATAGTAACAAATTCTCTTATTATGACATTGTCGCCAATTCTGACAAGTGTATTTTCTCCCGCATATTTTAAATCCTGTGGCACGGCAGATATTACCGCACCGGGAAAAATCTTGCAGTTCTTTCCAATGCGTGAACCTTCCATAATATTGGCATTGCTGCCAATCCATGAACCTTCGCCAATTTCAACATTTTTATGTATAACGGCAAATGGCTCAATAACGACATTATCAGCAATTTTCGCCTGAGAATCTATATATGCAAGTGGCTGGATCATTTTTTTTCTTTTTTAGCGATTTGTGCCAATAATTCAGCTTCCATAACTACTTTACCATCAACATAAGTTACACCTCTCATGTGGCAAATACCTCTTCTGATCGGCGATACAAGTTCCAAATCAAAAATAAGTGTGTCGCCGGGGATAACTTTCTGCTTAAATCTGGCATTTTCGATTTTCAAAAAATATGTAAGGTAATTTTCAGGATCTGGGACAGATTTGAGAACGAAAATTCCACCGACCTGAGCCATGGCTTCAACTTGAAGAACTCCTGGCATTAGAGGTTCATCAGGAAAATGACCTGTAAAAAATGGTTCATTCATGGTAACATTCTTTAAACCAACAACTTTATATTTGTTAAGTTCAAGAATTTTATCCACAAGAAGGAAAGGCGGGCGGTGAGGAAGTATTTTTTTAATATCGTTTATATCAAGAACAGGTGCTTTAGTAAGGTCTATATGAAATGGTTTCCTTTTGTGGCTTTCAGCAAGAATAAGCTTTTTAATTTTTTTCGCAAACTCTATATTGGAAAGATGCCCGGGGCGTTTAGCAATTATATGTGCTTTAAGGTTGATTCCCAAAAGTGCAAGGTCGCCGATTACATCCAGCAGCTTATGTCTGGCGGGTTCATTAGGACTGTTTAATTCAAGATTATTCAGAATACCTTCTTTCAGAACAGTTATTTTTGGTTTGTCAAAAATCTTTGCGAGTTTATCCAGCTCTTTCTGAGAAATAATTCTGTTAACAAAAACTATTGCATTATTTAAATCACCGCCTTTTATCAGATTATTTTCGATAAGGTATTCAAGTTCATGGATAAAAACAAAAGTTCTGCTTGGTGCAATTTCGTCTTTAAAACTCTGAATGTTTTCGATTGATGCAAACTGGGTTCCAAGAACATTACTGTCATAATCAATCATTGTTGTAACCTTGAACTCCTTGCTGGGAATTGCTATCATTTCAACTTTTCGTGACGGGTCAGAATATACTATATTGTCACGAAGTTCGTAAAAACTCCTCTCGGCGTCCTGTTCAACGAATTCAGCTTTGATAAGCGCTTCCACATAAAGTCTGCAGCTACCGTCAAGAATAGGCGTCTCAGACCAATCCATCTCAACCATAACATTATCAACCGACATGCCTGCCAGAGCTGCAAGAACATGCTCAACAGTGTGAATTCTGATTCCATCCTGCTCAATGGTTGTACCGCGTGAAGTATCAACAACATTTCCAATTTCTGCTTTTACAACCGGATGATTATCCAAATCAATTCTTTTGAATTTGTAACCGTGATTTTCGGGTGCAGGGAGAAAGGTAAGCGTAACGTTTTTTCCGGTGTGCAATCCTACACCTGAAACACTTACGGGATTTTTTATTGTTCTTTGTTTAGCCATAATCAGCCGCCAAAATTATAAAAATATTTCGACAAACGAATTATTTTTCATTTTATCTTTTAAAAAAATAAGAAATTACAACTTGAAAAAAGTTATAGCATATTAATATTTAGCTGAATGCAGCCATTAAAAGGTCAATATCCTGAAACGGGATATTAAAAATATCACTGATATATTTATTGGTAAGTGTTCCATTATATAAATATACACTCTGGCGAATACCGGTGTTTTTCTTTAACAGATTATCTATTCCTCCTTCTTCACCGATATTTAATATCATTGGCGCAAAAAAGTTGCTTAAAGCATAAGATGCTGTATGTGGAACCCTTGAAGCTATATTTGGAACACAGTAATGTGTGACGCCAAATTTTTTATATACTGGATTTGAATGATTTGTAATTCTTGAAGTTTCGAAACATCCTCCCTGTGAAATGGAAACATCCACTATTACTGAGCCGTCAGCCATTTTCCTTACCATATCTTCAGAAACAACACATTGTGTTCTTCCATTTACTGCGTGAAGTGCACCAATTACTACATCTGCGCTTTTTAGTGCGTTTAGCAGAACTTCCTGATGAATTATTGATGTGAAAAGCCTTGAGTTTAGTTTATACTGAATGCTTCTAAGCTTATAAACAGAGTTATCGAATATTTTTACCTGCGCACCTACACCTAACGCTGTTCTAGTTGCAAATTCACCAACGGTTCCGGCGCCAATTATTACAACCTCTGATGGTGTAATTCCAGAAAAACCGCCAAGAATTCTGCCTTTCCCGTAATCAGTAGAACTAAGATATTCTGAAGCAATGAAAATGGATGTTACTCCTGCAATTTCGCTCAATGATCGTATGACCGGAAATGAATTTGATTTATCCTTGATGTCTTCATAAGAAATAGCTGTTGCTTTTTTCCTGATCAGTTTTTTGAAATAGTCTTCACTTTGACCTGCCAAATGAAGAGCAGAAAAAATCAGTTGCCTTTGAGTAAGTTTATCAATTTCGGAGATAAGTGGCGGTGCTACTTTAAGAATTATATCTGCTTTATAAACTTCGTCAGGTGTGAAGACGATTGTTGCTCCGTAATTACTATAGTCAGAATCACTAAAATGTGCTGAATTGCCAGCGTTAGATTCAATATAAACTTTATGCCCGTTGTTTACAAGCATCCCGACAGCTTCAGGTACGAGTGCAATTCTGTTTTCCTGATAAGAAATTTCTTTCGGAACACCAATAGTCATTGAACTTTTTTGCTTTTTTACTTCAAGGATCTCAGCCTGAGGCATGAGATTTTCATTTTCTGAAAATTTTAAAAACCCTTTTTTTTCAATATCCATTATATACTGTTTAAAAGATAAATTTTCTAAAATTAACCTGTTGATCATTTTCAATAATTACTTTAACCGTATCCTCAGGTAGTAATTGTTCTACAATATCAGGCCATTCGATGAAACAGTAACCGTTTCCATAAAAATACTCTTCATATCCAATATCATAAACCTCTCTAATATTCTTAATCCTGTAAAAATCGAAATGAAACACTTCCTTTCCGTTACCTTTATAGCAGTTAATTACGCCAAACGAAGGGCTTGTCACATAATCATCAATACCCATCAATTTTACAATTTCTTTAATAAATGAAGTTTTTCCTACTCCCATGCCGCCATAAAGTGCAAAGATTCTTTTATCATAATGTTTTTTTAACAATATCTCGGCGATGTTGCGTAACTCATCTACACCTTGACATTCATAAACTTCATTCATTACAAGGTCATTTTGATTTTAAAAAAGCAACGGGTATCATAATTTCTTCCATGGATATTCCACCATGCTGAAAAGTGTTTTTGTAATAATTAGCGTAATAATTAAAATTGTTAGGGTAAGCAAAAAAGTCATTTTCTCTGCAAAAGATATACGAGGTGCTAACATTGATTTTTGGAAGATAAATATCAGAAGGGTTACGGACTTCGAAAACCTCTTTTCTGTTATAGTCTAAAGCTCTCCCAAATTTATATCTTAGATTTGTATTTGTATTTTTATCACCTAATACTTTAATAGGGTTAGTAACTTTTACTGAGCCATGATCAGTTGTGATAATTATATTGGCGTTTTTTTCTGCAATAAATTTGAGCATCTCATGTAACGGAGAGTGTTTAAACCACGATAAAGTAATAGACCTGTATGCCGATTCGTCGTCGGCAAGCTCTCTGATTACTTCCATTTCTGTTCTGGCATGTGAAAGCATATCAACAAAATTGTAAACAATAATGTTAAGTTTATTGCTCATAAGGTTTGCAAGATTATCGACAAGCCTTTTCCCTGCAGCCAGATTAAGGATTTTATTGTATGAAAACTTAATGTCTTTTCCGTATCTTTTAAGTAATTCAGTAAATAACTCTTCTTCAAACTGGTTTTTTGTCCCTTCTTCGGTTTCATGTGTCCAGTATTTTGGATATTTTTTTTCAATTTCTGTAGGAAGAAGTCCTGAAAATAAAGCGTTTCTCGCATATTGTGTAGCTGTAGGCAGAATTGAAAAGTACATGTCATCATTGACAACTCTGTAAAATTCTTCAAGAACCGGTTGTATAGTTTTCCATTGGTCGTAGCGCAAATTGTCAACAAGTATTACAAATAACGGTTTGTCATCATCAAGATGTTTGAATATTTTATCCCTTACCAGATTATGTGACATAACCGGTGTGTCTTTACCGGTAGCTGATAGCCAGTCTAAATAATTGTTTTCATAAAATTTCGAAAAAGTAACATTAGCTTCGGCTTTCTGCATTTTGAGAACTTCATTTATTCCTGAGTCAGCAGACTTTTCAAGTTCCAATTCCCAGTAAACCAGCTTTTTATAAACATCAATCCATTCGTCGGTCGACATTTTTGAAGAGATGTTAATTCCGATATTTCTGAATTCCTGTTGATAGGCATGAGCAGTTTTCTCACTTACGATCCTTTTATTGTCAAGGTTTTTTTTCAGGCAAAGTAAAATCTGATTTGGGTTAACAGGTTTAATGAGATAATCAGCAATTGATGCACCTATCGCTTCTTCCATTACAAACTCTTCTTCGTTTTTTGTTATCATTACAACAGGAGTTCCCTGTTTTTCATTTTTAATTCTTGAAAGAGTCTCAAGGCCAGAAAGACCGGGCATGTTCTCATCTAAAAATATGATATCAAAGTTCTCTGCGTGAATCATGTCAAGGGCTTCCGCACCATTATTTGAAGTCTTAACGTCATAACCTTTTTCTATAAGAAACAGAATATGAGGTTTAAGAAGTTCAATCTCATCATCAACCCATAAAATTTTTACCTTGCTCATATTTTATATTTTATATTAAATTAACTTTGAAAAAAAATATTATCTCTTTTTGTCATTTTTATATTATACAAAAATAACCAAATTTAGTGAATTTTACCCCATTAAATAAAAGAAAAATCATAAATGACCCGGTGCATGGATTTATTACCGTTCCTGGTGAACTGATATTTGATATTATTGAAAGTCCTGAGTTTCAACGATTGCGTAGAATACTTCAGCTTGGACTCACTTATCTGGTTTATCCCGGCGCATTGCATACAAGGTTTCAGCACGCCTTAGGCGCCATGCATTTAATGATTCAGGCTGTTGATGTTTTACGACTTAAAGGAAATGATATTTCTGATGAAGAAGCGGAAGGACTTTTTCAGGCAATTCTGCTGCATGATATTGGGCACGGACCTTTTTCGCACGCACTTGAATATTCTATCGTAAAAAATGTAAACCATGAAGAGCTATCTGTCTTGCTAATAGAAAGGCTTAATAAAAAGTTTAACGGAAGGCTTGAACTTGCAAAAGAAATTTTTATTGATGATTATAAAAAGAAATTTCTATATCAGCTTATTTCTGGCCAGCTGGATGTAGACCGTTTAGATTATCTGAAACGTGACAGTTTTTTTACCGGCGTTTCTGAAGGTGTGATAAGTACTGACAGAATAATAAAAATGCTTAATGTGAGCGATGATAAACTTGCAGTTGAAGAAAAAGGAATTTACTCTGTAGAGAAATTTATAGTTGCTCGCCGCCTGATGTATTGGCAGGTTTATTATCATAAAACTGTAATTTCTGCAGAGCAAATACTTATTAAAATTCTTGAAAGAGCTAAGCATCTGGTTCAAAATGGTGTTCATGTTGATGCCCCTGATTCACTTATGCCATTTCTGCAAAACGATTTCGGAAAAGAAGATTTCCTGAATAATCCGGTTCTTCTTGATAAATTTACTGTCCTTGATGATTATGATATTGTATTTGCAATAAAACAATGGACTTCCGCAAATGATTTTCTTTTATCATTTTTATGTAAATGCATATTAAATCGGCAGCTTTTTAAAGTTGAAATGAGTGATCTGCCTTTTCAGGAAGATTATCTGTTGTTGTTGAAAAATAATGTTAAAGAAGTATATGGATTAAATGAAGATGAGGCAAACTATTTATTGATAAATGGTTCTATCGCTAACAATGCTTATAATCCTGGTCGTGATAAAATATTGATTGTTAATAAAGCCGGGGAGCTAAAAGATATTTCCAGATCCCCTGACCAGCTTAATGTATCAGTTCTTGCCAAGACCATAAAAAAATATTTTATTTGTTATCCCAAAAATTGTAAAGTACTTTAAAAAATGAATTTTATGAAATTTACAGCTAAACAAATTAGTGAAATGTTAAATGGAACTGTTGATGGTGATGAAAATGCAATTGTTTCTAAACTATCACGCATTGAAGAAGGCGAAACAGAAGGCATTACATTTTTAGCCAATCCGAAATATACACAGTACATTTATACAACAAATGCCTCTGTTGTTGTTGTGTCAAAAGATTTTGTGCCGGAAAAACCATTAAAACCAACTTTGATAAAAGTTGAAAATCCTTATCTCTCTTTTGCAGTGCTTCTTGAAGCGTATAACCAGATAAAACTAAATAAGAAAGGCATTTCCCCACATTCATTTATTCATAAATCTGCTGTTGTGGGAAAGGATTGCTATATTGGCGAATTTGTATCCATTGGAGAAAATGTGATACTTGGAGACAATGTAAAAATTTACCCAAATTCTTATATTGGCGATAATACGAAAATAGGTAATAATACTACAATTTTCGCAGGTGTAAAGCTATATAGCGATTCGATTGTCGGTGAAAAATGTACAATACATTCCGGAGCAGTTATAGGTGCCGACGGTTTTGGCTTTGCTCCGGCCGGTGATAATAACTATCAGAAAATAGCACAAACCGGCAATGTGATTATAGAGAATAATGTGGAAATAGGCGCTAATACTACCATCGATAGGGCAACTTTAGGCTCAACAATAATTAGAAAAGGTGTAAAAATTGATAATCTTATTCAAATTGCACATAATGTTGAAATTGGAGAAAATACAGTTATAGCAGCTCAAACAGGTGTTTCGGGATCAACAAAAATAGGAAAAAACTGTATGATAGGCGGACAGGTCGGAATAGTCGGACATATTTCAATTGCTGATAATGTAAAAATACAGGCACAGTCGGGAATTAATAAAAGTATCACAATTGAAGGCGAAGCCGTTCAGGGAGCTCCGGCATATAATATAAAAGATTATCTTAGATCATACATTCATTTCAAAAATCTGCCAACACTGGTTTCACGACTTGAAGAACTTGAAAAAAAATTAAAATGAGTAAAGGCTAAAAATTAAGTCTTACACCAAAGCCATTTTGAGATAATCCAAAACCAAGTTTATAATTATTATTCGTTGTTTTTGAAAGCCCGCTATTATATATAGTTACAGCTTTCTTAGCTCTGTTTTTATATTCGTTGTTTAAAGGAATTGAAACTAATGCTACACCGGCTCCTATTCCTAATGCATAATAATTTATTGCGCCTGTCCTTAAAAAATCAACTATCATATATCCAAATCCGGCTGCTCCGGCAATTAGAAATACTTTTCCGGCAATATTATACTTCCTCGCTTTCCACATCATATTGTATGCTTCCTGATTGTTTATCATTATGTCAAGCATTTCTGCAGATTTTACCTTATTGTCTTGTTGATAAAATTGACCGTATTTTTTATCATAATGAATAGTGTCTTTTAACGTCTGCGAAAAGCTG
>CAZELC010000033.1:0-14872 GCA_964512865.1 uncultured Bacteroidales bacterium | reverse complement strand
ACAATGAATAGAAACTTTGAACTTCTTATTAAATAATAATATAAGCTTAATCAGTTCGGCGGTGTTGCCTGTACCGAAATATAAAACCTGAACTCCTGTCTTGGAAATCGACTGTGAGTCAAAAAAACCACCGGCCCACATTGAAAGGTTAAGGCAATTAAAAACAACCTCATCATTGCCATAATTGCCCATACCGCAATATTTAAAACAATCTTGACCAATATCAGTTATTAATCCGATATCATTTTTTGTAAAAGAAAGCAAAAGCGGATTGGCAGAGGTACCGCTAGTCCGGTAGGTTTGATAAATATTTTTTGAATAATCGGTAAAACTTCCAAATGGTGGTTGTTTTTTTTGAGAAGCAATAAGCTCGGCTTTTGTTGTAAACGGAACTTCATGAAATTTTGTTATTTCATGCAGCTTTAATTTATAAAACTCAGTGGAGGATTTTAAATTTTGAACAATTTTGTCAAAGTTAATATTCATATTTTCTGATTTAAAATGCATCATGGTCGAATGGTGTAATCGACCATAGTTTTTCATCATTATATTTGTCAATATTTTCTTTTTCTGCAAAGTACATAAAAGGCAACTTGAATTTCATTGGTCCATAGCCGGTTTTGTTAACTAAAAAACCATGATTTTTCAGTAACTTAGAGTAGTTATTGTTTTCCTGTGAAAACGTAATTATTCCTTTGTATTTATTCGTCAAAACTTGATAATCGAGCCAGTTGAAAATCATTTTCTCTGCTGATAAATCGTTTTTGTCGACTGAAACATCAAAAAGCATTATCTTCTTATTTTCAATATAGAAGATTGCGCAGGCTTTTAAATTATCATTTCTATCAAATACGCCTTTTATTATGTATTTAAAACGAGGATTAGAAATTCTCCATTTTATGAATGCTGTGTTTTTTTGAATTTCAATATTTCTCTTATCAGAGTTATTGTTGATCAGAGGAATAATGTCTTCAATATTTGAGATGTCTTCTATCTTATAATCCCGAATTTTAGTAATATTATTTTTTAACCAACCGAAAAGCTTTATTTGCAAATTGGACCTGAAATGAAAATAAACAGTAAAAACAAATTTCCATCCAAGTTTAAATAATACCGGAGTAGATTCATCACCTCCAAATCCTGTAACCAGAATTTCCTCCTTTAATGTTTCAGTAATATAGTTGTAACAGGCAAAAGAGAGTTTTTTAAAAAGCCCTTTTCTTCTGTGCTCTGAATGAGTCATTGAATCAACTGATTGGTAGATTTTTTTAATCTTACCGTTTATACTGTAAAATTCAGGAATTAGTCCCTCAAATGAAACTATATTATTGTTTTTTTCTTTTGCAACAAATGCTATTAATTGACCTGCCGGATTTTCTATGAATTTCCATCTAAAATACCCGATATCTACAGACATTCCAAAACAATTCTGCATTAAAGGAACAAGGAGTTCAAATTCCTCAACTTTGAATTTTTCTATTAAATACTCTGTATCCATCAAAGAATATTTAAATCAAAAGTTAAACTTCACAATACTATGAAAATTATTGAGTTTTAGAACATTTTCTTCAAATGTTCTTTTATTCATCGAAACTCTTGGCAATAAAAAGTAATTGCTCTGATCATCCGTTACAGGATTATAATATGATTCTTTGGTGTTAAGCAAATATTTGTAGTGATTTTTAGCATGGTTAATAATGCTTTCATTATAAAAACCATTTGGGAAAGCTAAAGCATTAACTTTTGTTTTTAATTTCTGCTCAAGAAGTTCTTTTGAAAAAACTAATTCTTTTTCAAGAGTTCCTGAATCTTTTATAGAAGTAAGTGAGTCGTGCGACATAGTATGAGAACCTACCGAAACCCCATTGCTGATGCATGAGGAAAGATTATCCCAGTTCATAAGGAGGTTTTCGCTTGAATATCCGAATTTTTTCAGCTGGGTGATCAGAGCGTCAATAAATACTGTTCTGTTAATGTTTTCAAGTGTTGATAATTGCTTAAGTAACTTAATTGAAACCTGCTCAAAATTTTGTTTGTCTTGATATTGGAATTTAAGTTTAATACCAAGTTTCGAAAAATCCATATAGCAGTCGTTATTAAAAATAAAGTCCAAAGCACTGTTAAGTTCCAGGCTCCAGAAAGGTTTGCCGGTTTCAACAGATTCGACAATTACATTATTTAATGCAGGAAGCTTATATTTTACCAGAATAGGAAGGGCATTTTCGTAAAAATCCATATATCCGTCGTCGAACGTGATAACGATACTCGGTTTGTTGTTTTTTTCCGAAGTGCCAATTTCTTCAATAGGTACAACATTATAATGTTTAACAATATATTTTATTAGGGTTTCAAATACTCTTGTGTTAAGGTGAGGATAAGAAATACTCTTATGTTCAGAAATATTATGAAAGCAAAGAATAATAATATTCTTTTTTAATACATTTTTTCGGTAAAGAATGTCGTTAATACTTGATTTGTAAAGTATTTTGAAAATCTTGTCTCTTGAATTCAGGTTAGGTGATTCATTTTTATTAACAATTTTTTCCGTAACAGGAATCTTATTAAAAATATCAGATAATATTTTTGTTTGGTTCTTTCTTGTAAAAGCTTCTATTTCGCTAATATTTGAATTAAAAAGAATTTTTTTTGTTGACAAAAATTCGGAAACGAGATGCCTTAAAAGTACTACAACATCTTCTTTGTTATTACAAATAAATCCAGCCTTTGTTTTTTGAATAATTTCTTCAAGTACATCATTATCTGAAGGACAAATCATCACAGGTTTTTTACATGCCAGATATTCAAAAATCTTGCTTGAATGAGTTCCTTTAATATCAGTATGTGAAACCATCAGTAAAAGATGTGATTTAAACTGAATATCTATTACATCATTTTTTGGAAGTCTTCCGGTAATTAGATAATGGTCTTCATATCCTTTAAGATAATCTATGACCTGGTTTGTTCTGTTTGGGTCGATAGAAAGTCCATGAAAACAAATTCTTACTTTTATTCTATCACGAAATTCATCAGCTATGATTTTAAACCCATCAAGAAAAACCTCGACAGGTTGCGTGTAATAAAGTGTACCGTTGTAAATAATTGTAAATTCATCAAAGTAAATATCCGGTGTTGAGTATTTATAGTCATCTTCGTCATAGCCATTCATCACAACATAACCTTTTTTGTTAGTTTGAGAAGATATGCTTTGCATCCAGAAGTCCGACACAGATGTAATAAAATTTGCTGAGCCAACCCATTTTTTCTCACTTCTTGTCTCAAGTTTGTGAATTAGTTTTTTTATGCCTTTAAGGTCTTTATTCCATTGACTTGAACACCATTCATCGCGATAATCAGCAACCCAGTTTATGTTCAACCTTTTACTTAGCAGATAACAAAATCTGAATAATATATATGGTTTCCCAGATGCAATGACAATATTGATATCTCTGTTTTTTTTGAGATAATTGTATGAAAAAGTATAAATATTCCTGAATGGTATTACTCCATTGAAGAAGTTTTGAAAAAGGAGTTCACCAAAAGTCAGTAATTTTCTTAAAGCTTTGTACTTGGTGTCACCATACTTAGAATATAAGCGGTCTCTTAAATTTCCTTTATACGGGAGGTAAAAAACTTCATAATTATCAAAAAAACAATGCTCAACTCCTTCAGAACTTGGTTTTGACATGTCTTTGAAGTCGTTAATCTTATGCTCCCATTTTCGAGTTATTATTATAGGGTAATATCCAAATTTGTTAAGGTACTTTGCCCAAGATAATATCCTGTAACTTCCGGCAAAATTTCCGGGAGGGAAAAAATAGGATATTATAAGTACCTTTTTCATTATAATGAGTTTATAAGCGTATTTACTACTCTGCCAGCTGTACCTCCATCCCAAAATTCAGGAATACGGCTTTTCTTCCAATTGTTATTTATCGCATTTTCAACACCGTCTTTCAAAAAATTCATATTGTTTCCAATAATAATATTTGTCCCTTCACTAACAGTTACAGGTCTTTCGGTGTTTTCTCTTGCCGTCAGGCATGGTATTCCAAGTGCGGTGGTTTCTTCCTGTACTCCGCCTGAATCAGTGACAACAAGCTTTGAATTAGTCATTAGCTTTTGAAAATCTATATATCCCAAAGGTTCTGTATGAATAATATTATTGAGATATTTTGAAAGATTATAATTATTGATATTTTTTATAGTTCTTGGATGTATGGGAAAAACGACTTTTATTTTTTCAGAAATATCATTTAGTGTAAAAAGAAGGTTTTTCAGATTGTTTACATCATCAACATTACTTGGGCGATGAAGGGTAACCAAAATATACTCTTTTGGATTTAGTCCAAGCTTTTTGTGAATATCTGACTTTTCAATAACGGGAAGCAAATTGAGTAAAGTATCAATCATAATATTTCCCACAAAATGTATTTTATTTTTGTCAATACCTTCTTTAATAAGATTATCCTTTGCATCAACAGACGGAATCAGGAGCAGATCGGCAAGCGTATCTGTTACCATCCGGTTAATTTCTTCAGGCATTGTTCTATCGAAACTTCTTAAGCCGGCCTCAAGATGAATTATTTTTATTCCTAATTTGGATGCTACAATTGAACATGCCATAGTTGAATTAACATCTCCGACTACAAGTATTGCATCAGGTTTTTCAGTTAAACAAACATCTTCAAATGCAATCATTATTTTAGCTACCTGTCTGGCGTGTGTATCCGATCCAATATTTAAGTAGATATCAGGCTTTGGGATGCTAAGTTCGGTGAAAAAGAGCTCTGACATCTGGCTGTCGTAATGCTGACCTGTGTGCAAAAGTAAGGGAGTTATGTCAGGTTGTTTTTTGTAGGCCGACATCAATGGGGCAATTTTCATGAAATTTGGTCTGGCCCCAACGACATTAATTATCTTCATTGTTTTAAATAATTTTATCAAAATTAAGAAAATATTTATAAAATCATCAATCTGTTTGCATCTTGTTTAATAAACACAAATAAAAGAATGGTAAATGCAAGTAATGATGAACCTCCATAACTGATAAAGGGGAGAGGAATGCCAACTACAGGTGCAAGCCCTATCGTCATACCAATGTTTATTATTATATGGAAAAACAAAATTGAAGCGACACAATATCCGTAAATACGACTAAAAGATGAACGCTGTCGTTCTGCAATAAAAATTAATCGTAACAGAAGTAAAACATAAAGAAGTATTACCAGAAAACTTCCAAGAAAACCATATTCTTCACCAATGGTACAGAAAATGAAATCAGTTCTTTGCTCGGGAACAAATTTATATTTTGTCTGAGTCCCGTTTAAAAATCCTTTTCCTGAAAATCCACCTGAACCTATTGCAATCATTGATTGATTTACATTATAGCCGGCACCTTTATTATCCGAAATTTTACCCAGCAAAACATCAATTCTTTTTCTCTGATGTTCGTTAAGAAGATTTTGGTAGCTGTAATCCACCGTCATCACAAATCCCGAAAGAATAATAAGGATTGAAACTATTGTAAGGATATTTTTTTTGTTTCTTTTAATTACAAGAAAGAAAAACAAAGCAATTACAACCAAAGAACCGATTATAACAAATTTGTTTATAAGCAGAGTCAATAAAAACAAAACAATTATTAAAAAGCTGACAATTAAAAAGTTTCCAGAAAGCCCTTCTCTGTAAAGAACAAAAATAAGTGAAAAAAACACCAAAACCGAGCCTGTTTCATTTTGAAGTAATATTAAAACAATTGGTATTCCGATAATTATTGCAACATTAAGTCTTGTTTTAAAATCTTCCATTTTTATGTTGATGGTGCTAAGATACTTGGCAACAGCAAGTGATGTGGCAAATTTTGCAATTTCAGAAGGTTGAAATTTTAATGATTCATTTATGATAAACCATGATTTTGAACCGTTAACTTCCGTACCTAAAAACAATACGGCCACAAGAAGAAGTAATGTAATGCCATAAATTATATAAGAAAAAGTACTGAAAAATTTGGCATCAATAATCAAAACAAAAAAACCTATTAAAAAAGAAATGCATATCCAAATCAGCTGCTTTCCGGATGAGCTTGTAAAATCAAGAATTTTACTGCTTTCCTCACTGTATATTACAGAGTAAATATTAATCCATCCGATAAAAACCAGCACCACATAAATGAGTAATGTAATCCAATCGATATCTTTATATATGTTTTTTTGCTGTCTCAATTCTTTAATTTATTGTTTTTCCATCAATAATTTCTTTTTCAAGATCTTTTCTTTTAATTTTATGTGTAAGATATTTTTCTATCATTAAACTTGCAATTGGCGCTGCCCAGGTTGCGCCAAATCCCGAGTTTTCTACGACAACTGCAATAGCAATTTTTGGATTATTTATTGGGGCAAAAGCTATAAAGATAGAGTGATTTTTACCTGCATTTTGGGCGGTCCCAGTTTTACCACACACTTTAATACTGTCCATTTTTACATTTCTCGCTGTACCGGCTTCAACAACTTCATACATGGCATCCACAACAGGATAAAAATACTTTGACTCCACGTCAGTATAATGTTTTTTCGAGAACCGATAATTAACATCATCTTTAGTTCCTATAGCTTGAACAATATGCGGAGTATAATAAAAACCCCTGTTTGCAATTATAGCTGTAAGATTAGCTAACTGAAGCGGTGTAAGTTGAATTTCTCCCTGGCCAATTGAAAGTGAAATTATTGACAATGATCGCCATCTGTTTTTCCCGAATGCTTTATCAAAATAATTTGATGAAGGTATGTTACCGCTTGATTCGTTCGGAAGGTCACAGTTAAGCTTTGCCCCGAAACCAAAACTCATAATATGTTTTCTCCAGCTGTCATAAGCTTCCCGGGTGCTTTTATATTTTTTATTATCAATAGTTGTTTTAAAAGTTTTACAGAAATAAGCATTGCATGAATGCTGGATAGCTTGTTCAAAATTAAGTGGAGAAAAATGAGAATGACAACCAACACTTTTCCCGTTTCCAAGTGGAAACCCACCATAGCAGGGATACATTGTATTAGGAAAAAGAACACCTTCCTGCTCTGCAACTAAACCGACTGCTGTTTTAAAAGTTGAGCCGGGAGGATATTTTCCGGTAAGAGCCCTGTTAAACAACGGAAGATTTTTATCAATAATGAGTTTAAAATAATTGCTTGCCCTGTCACGACCTACTAATAGTCCCGGATCATAAGTTGGTGCGGAAACCATAGAGAGTATTCCTCCTGTGGCAGGATCTATGGCAACTATGCTGCCTCTTTTCCCTTTCATAAGCAACTCACCATAAATCTGAAGTTCGAGATCTAAAAAGGTATAAAGGTCCATTCCCTTTTTTGAGTCAACGTCATACTTTCCATTCTGATAACTTCCTTTGTCACGACCTCTAACGTCAACCATTATTATTTTGACGCCTTTTCTTCCCCGAAGCTCCTTTTCATAGGATTTCTCAATTCCGCTTATTCCCAGATAATCACCTGGCCTGTAGTAATCATCTGTTTTAAGAAGCTCTGGAGTTACTTCTCCAATATAACCAAGAATTTGTGCTGCGACAGGGTTGGGGTAGTTTCGTATTGTACGCGCCTGAATATAAAACCCCGGAAATTTTACAAGTTTCTCCTGCAGGTATCCGTAAGTTTCTTTTGTGAGTTTTTCTTCAAAAATAGAAGGGATATAAGATGAATAATTTATTGCAGCCCTTATCCTTTTTCTGAATGTGATATTATCAATATCCAATAGTTTACAAAATTCCGTAGTGTCAAAAGATTCAGGTAACTGACGAGGAATTACCATAAGGTCGTATGTAGCTTCATTAAAAACAAGAAGCCTTCCTTTGGCATCATAAATCAGTCCTCTAGCCGGATACTCGGTAATATATCTTAAAACATTATTATCTGCAGAAGTTTTATATCCTTTCTCAATTACCTGTATATAGAATAATCTGAAAATAAAAATTACTCCTATTACGATAATAATAGTGTTGATGGTATATCTCCTGCTGGAATATGATTTTTTCATTATAAACCATCTGTCAGATAAAAAAAACTCCTGTAACAAATACAGAAGTTTTTTATTTTCATAAGTCTCCCCGGGGGGACTCGAACCCACGACCCATTGATTAAGAGTCAATTGCTCTACCACCTGAGCTACGGAGAGGAGTAGTGCAAAGATATACAATTTTTTTCAATAAGGAATTAATTGCAATAATTATTCATCCCAATCGATATTGAACTCAGGTTCGTTTTCGCCTTTTGGTTTTGTTTTATTTTTATCTGTTTTTTTAACAGAATCTTTCTTGAAAATCCCAAATTCTTTTTTCAGGATTTCTTTCAGATTTTCTTTTTCTTTTTTTATTGTAGTTTTAATATTTTCCCTGTATGCTTCTTTGTCGATTTTATGATATACAGGGTTATCTAAAGTTCCTGTAATATAGAAAAAGTATCTTGATTTTCCCATTCCATCATCTTCATATTGACCAAATTCATTTCCCTGGGTTTTATCTTTAGGATTCTTAAGGTCTGAAAATAACAAATTCAGATGATATTCTATTTTATTATCAAAAGTATGAGTGCCGCTCACATGAAAGTCAATGGCATCTGATTTAATATCCATTGAAGGGATGTTAATTACCTTATTTTTTATTTCAATACTATTTTTAAGAGTTGCAAACCTTACTCTGGTGAAGTCCCGGCCCTTAATATATCCTGATAGTCCTTTTAGGATTTCATAGTTTACTAATTCACCTTTTTCAATAACAATATCTGTCTTTGCATAAATTGATGCCGGGTCAATTTTAAATGTATTACTCCATTGAGATGCGAATTGAATATTTGCGTTTACAACACCTTTAATATTCTCCTCTTTAATTCCCTTTTGTCCGAAGTTTTCAAAATGATTAAACATTTTTTGAACATCTACCATGTTTAAAGATGCATCGCAGCTGATTACCAGTTTTCCGCTACTTGTAGCATCTATTAAACCTGAAAGTTTAACTTTTCCGTCCATCGACCATAAAACAATATCATTTGCTACCAATTGTCGGTTTTTCATCATAATAATTCCACTAATGCTCGAGGCATTGAATTTTCTGAACCTGAATTTGCCAATGTTTAATTTTACTTTAAAATCTATATCATCAGTTAAAGTCAGTTTGTAAGTCGTGTCCTTGGCTGAAGTTTTAAATTGAAGAAGTTTATCGAAGTCAATACTCGGAGAACTAAATTCTGCTTCAATTTTAAGCTTTTGATTCGGAGTGAAAATATAAGGAAGTATATTTGTGAAACTACCTTTAAAATTGAATTCATTATCAGAAACCCTTCCTGAGAGATTTTCGGTTATAAGATCGTTATTGTTGAATCTAAAGCTTCCGTTAATATTGGAATAACTAAGGTTTTGATTTTTTATTTCAAGAGAAACATTTTCTAATTTTACAGAACCGGATGATTTACTGGTCAGAAAATCATTAACTGTAAACTTTTCAAAAGAGTTTAATGTACCTGAGAAGCTTAAATCGGAAATAATTCTACCACTCAATGATTTAATAGTGTCGAGTTTAAGAAATTTATTCAGGTCAGAAAGATTAATGTCTACTGATGCGATTAAATCAATATTTGGTTTATTAAAATTTCGGATTTTAATATTTCCGCTTAATTTTCCATCGTTTAACTGAGATTTAAAGTTTGTAATAGTAAGAAATGCTGTTCCCGGATTTTTAATATTACCATTTGAATAAACAGCACTAAATGAAAGATTTTCAAGTGTTATATCATTTGCTTTTTGGATTATTTTCCCGTTAGAGATACCAAACTTTGCATTAATTGAGGGGCTTTCGTTATCATTTAAATTGCCTTTTACAGTAGAATTAAAATAAAATTCACCTTTACAATCATACTTCTTAAAGAAATTCTGATATTCAGCAGGCAGTTCATAAATAAATGATTGTAATTCGGTTTTCTTGCCTGCTATTTCTAGATTAAAATATGTATTAGGTTTATTGTATGAAATAAGTCCTGTAATACTGAATGAAAGTTTCCCTAAATTTAGATATGCTTTTTCAAAACGATAAGTATTTTTTTGATTATCAACCGAAAGTGACAGGTCAAGGAAGGTATTTCTTCTGCTTATAATGATTTTTTTATTTGATTTAATATGGTTTATAAAAATATTACCTTCAATTTTAAGAGAATAATTATCATCTCCAAAATGACCTTTTAATATTGCCTTATTGGCAATTAGAAGATAATCCTGAAATGATGAATAATCAGCGTAAGAAATGATAACATTGTTTAATTTTACTTTTTGAAGATCAAAAAATGATTTGCTTTTTACCGTATCCGTCGACGGTTTCCAAAAGTGATAATTATCTGTTTTGTTTTTATAGGTTTTCAGAAATAATTTTGCGTCATTAACTTCAATATTTTTTATTCTGAACTTTTTGAATATTAAATCAAGAATGCTAAATTCAAGGTAAACATCTTTTGCTTCCAGCAAGTTTCCCTTGATTGTGTTTTTAATGGCATCCTTAGCAGTAATGTTTTTAAAATGAAGAGATGCAAAAGGGAATTTTTTAAATATTGAAAATTCAATATCGTTTTTTATGTCTTTGACTTGTATTTCTGTGCTAAGGTTTTCGTTAAGCTGGTCGATAATGATTTTTTTAACTGTATCTTCATAATAATAACCAATTGCGAATGCAATTAAAAAAACAATGGCTATTACCGAAAAACAAATTAAAAATGTTTTTTTAAGCTTTTTAAAAAGCCTGCTGGTATAAAACTCATTAAAGTTGAGTGTTTTCACTTTTTATGGTTTGTGGCAAAATTATGTCAAAAAAAACCGGAAGATATTATTGGTAACGGAAATTTAATAACAATATTTTAAACACAAGGAATAAACAAATCATCTCTTGGGTTAAGACACAATAATGGGATTTGCTCCTGATTCAGCATAAGTCTCTGTTCTGCAGGTCCAAATAATTGATCATCAAGTGCAAAATCATCAGTATTTAGAATAACAACCATATCTGCAAGGTTCATTCTTGCATATGCTATTGCATATTTATCAATGCTGCAGTTAATATTTTTAACTTTATGAATGCTGTAATTCACATTCATGGTATCGAACGACTTTTTAATAAGCACCATATTATTATGAAGTTGCTTCAAAAAATAAGCATCCTTATACTCCTTAAAAACAATATGAATTCTTGAGCCGTTTAATTTGCTGAAATAACTTGACCACGGCGCCTTTTCTTTAGATTGCTTTCTGAAGTCAACAGGAAGAATAATGTTTTTAAATGGTATATGCGATGGCGGTTTTCTCTGGACAATAAGAATCGGAATCCTTAGACTTCGGAATTTTGTTGATAGTATTTTTGGGGAAAAGTATCTGTGCTTATTTTTTTTGTCCAATCCGGCAATGACCATAATTGCATTTATACTTTCAATAATTGAGTTAATGATTTTGATATAATTACCTTTTACAACATAAATATTTACAATGATTTTATTATACTCGATTATGTCTTTGGCATAAGGTAATAATTTTTCTTTTATTATTGATTCTTCGTCATTTGAAGTTTGGTTTTTTCGACTATTTTCAATTACATTTAGTAAACTTATCTCCGATTTAAAAATCCTTGCTACTTCAATGGCATAGGTAATTGCATTTTGCGAAGCTTCAGAGAAGTCAACGGGAACTAAAATTTGTTGTTTTTTTACCTTTTCCAAAATGAAGATTTTTGCTAAATTAATAAAAAAAGCAGTTCCAAAAGAACTGCTTTAATTACGGGTTTTGTGTTAAATTCTTGTAAGGGTTGAAACAAAAATCTTTAGCACAAATAATAAGGGTTAGTTTAATGACAGTAAAAAAGTAAAAATGGTTGCCCGAAATTCAAAATGTTTTATTATTTGATTAATTGCAAGCATTTTAAATTAATTGCAGTATTTTTTTTTATTTGAAAAAACTTTCATATTTTTGTGTAAAATAGGTATTTTATCTTGTTTTGGGTAATAAAAAAACCTGTTTTACTTTTTGAACACTAATTTAACTGAAGCACTATCCAAATAGCTATAAGCAATTAATCTTTAATTTGACGCAGTTATGAGATTATAATTTTATTAAATAGTAAAGAAATATATTTTTGCATAGATATTCAGTTTTTCAGATTAAATCACACACAAATGAATACAAATTTATTCTCAATCAAAATTGCATTATTTTCAATATTATTGATCTTTTTTAATGGCTCAATAGTGAAAATAGGCGCATCGACAATTGATGCAAATAAAATATCAACAATAACTGAATCATCATCAAACAAAGATGATATTAGCTATGAGTGGTCAGATGCTAACACGGTAAATAATCCTGTTGAACCGATAAAAGAAGTCATAAATAAAATTAATGACGATGTTGAATCTACTCCAAAATCAACATTTATGGCTCCTGCGGCAACTAGTGTATCAATACCTTCAAGTTATAGCATTTGTGGAGGATCAACTAGTGTTACGGTCTCAGGTAGTGGAATAACAACAAGTGTTCTGCAATATAATATTAATGGCGGAACATGGACAACTTGTACTAATCCATATACTGTTAGCAGTATAAGTACTACAACAACTGTCGGTGTTAGAGTTTATAACACAACCTATGGTGTTGTGCATGCCGGACCATCATATTGTACTGTAACAGTGTATTCAGCGCCTTCTACTGTTGCACCTAGCGGTCTTACACCTGCTAACAATGGAAGCACAACAACTGGTATACTTAGTTGGTCAGGTACATTAAGTACACATCCATCATCACAATACAGACTTTATATTAACGGAGTATTGCGATATTCAGGTACTGCAACATTCTTTGATGCCTCTGCATATTTAAGTACCTCCTCAGTAAACACTTGGTATGTTCAAAACTGGGATGGCTGCAATGGATCTGGGACAAATTCTTCTACTAATAACCTTGATTATTCTCCTAATACATGTGGTACTGTGGACCATAATGGTTATGATTGGACAATAAATACCAACCAAACAGTTTATGGTGATCATATTAATATAGGCAATTTTACAATAAACTCCGGAATTACGGTTACGGTTGATGCAAGTTGTCACTACTTTAATGTTACGGCAAATACTGTTAATATTGCAGGTACAATTAATGGAAACGGTGCAGGAAATATTGGTGGTACAGGCGGTACGGGTGGAGCAGAAGCTTTTAACAGTGCTGATACTTATTGTAATGGTGGTTATGGTGGTACTGGTGGTGGTGCAGGGCAAGGCACAGGAGGTGGAGGAGCAGGTACAAATGGAGGACAGGGAACCTGTGTTGAACAATATTGTGGTGGGTTCTTTTGTGATGGAAATCAGGATGGCCATGATGGTGGTGGCGGTGGCGGCGGCGGCGGTGCTGCCGGTACTTATGGTGGTTCCGGCGGTACAGGTGCAGTTGCTGCAGGTGGTGTTGGTGGAAATGGATCAACAGGGGGAAGTTGGGGGCTTGCAGGTTCAACTACAGCTGTATATGGCAGTTCTACAGGAACAGATATTAACTGGGGTTCCGGTGGTGGTGGAGCCGGTGGTGGTGGCGGTGCTTATGCAATTGGTGGCAACGGAGGAAATGGTGGTAATGGAGGCGGACAAGTGTCAATTATATCAAATGGTACACTTACACTAAGCGGTGCAGTGTATTGTAATGGTACAACTGGTGGAAATGGTGGAAATGCTAGCGGTGAATCTGATGATAATGGCTTTGATTGTAATTCTTATGGATATAATGGTTGTACATTCTGCCCTCAGGAAAGTTATGATTATGCTGGTGGTGCAGGTGGCGGCGCCGGTGGTGGCTCGGGTGGTGGAATAAAACTTCAAGCTGCTGGTGTTGCAAATATTACCGGTACACTTCAGGCTATTGGTGGAAATGGCGGGTTAGCAGGAAATCCAAACCCGAGTAACGGCTCTTGTTTTGACTGGGCAAGAGGCGGAGCCGGTGGTGGCGGTGGCAGGGTTAAAATCTTTGTTAACCCTTGTAATTCTAATACATTATCTCCTTCAGTATCTGTTTCAGGCGGAACTGGTGGCAATGGTTATAGTTCTTCTTATAATGGTTTTAATGGCAGTGCCGGTTCTTATGCAGGAAATATAAACCATCCTTCATATACTGCTCTTGATGCAGGTACTATTGCAACAAACCAGAATTTATGTGCCGGAGCTATTCCTTCAACATTAACAAATAGTACAAGTCCTTCAGGCGGTATTCAGGGAAGTTATACTTACCAATGGTATTCATGTTCCTCAGGTTGCTCTTATCCAACCGGATTCTCAATTGTTTCCGGAGCAACAGGTGCAACATATTCACCTCCTGCTACTTTCCAGAATATCACTTATGTAAGGGTTGTAACATCTGGAATATGTACAGCAGCAACAACCTCTACTCCTGTAAATATTACTATTGTTACACCCAGCACAACTGGACTTGCAGGAAGTGATTATGTTTGGTCGGGAACATCTACTAATGATTGGGCAAATACAAATAACTGGATAGTTTTTAACGGTACATCATTTACAACTGCGTCTGCTAAACCTACAACAACAAATAATGTATTTATAAGAGATTTAGGCTCATGCCCAAGCAATAATGCAACCGTAAATGTTACCGAAAATGTAAAAAATATTACTATAGAAAGTGGAAAGACACTTGTTATTAATGGTAGTAATGTGTTAAACGTGAATGGAGATTGGAAAAATTACGGAACTCTTACTCCAAATACAGGTACTGTTGCTTTGCTTGGCGGAGCTGCCTCCATAATAACAGGCGGGACAGGTTCGGGTAAACAATTTTACAATCTTGA